>JAHJDU010000326.1 GCA_018812385.1 Pseudomonadota bacterium | reverse complement strand
TTGTGACAAAGCATTATGAAAAAGGGAAAAAAATTTCGGATAAACAAATGGCATCTCTGAGAATCAAACGACATGAAATTTTCCCAAATTGGAATTATACTTTATTGGCATAGAATGTGAAATTATTTTTGAGTGACCACTAAGCATCTCCTTTCATAAAATCAAAAAGACTCATATTCTCCTGCAGTTCACGTTTTCTCAAATAGATGCTTACCGCCACCTTCGGTGATGAAAGTCTTCCCAAAATATTCACTCCCGTCTGTATCGTGTATAATCTGGTCGCCGACATTGATTTCCAGAGCGTTAGGCTGGAGCTTACAGGTATTTCGAATTGTTTTCATTGTCGTATCCTCTTGCTTGTCTATCAATTGCTTATTCTATTGCATCCACCACTGATGACTGGTGCCCTTATGGTGCAAATTACTTTATCATTTTTCTCACTTTTTTCTTCATATCAGTGCAAGAATCCATTGAACCAAATAATTATACGGATCTACACATCTTTTCAATTTTAATGATATCTGACCAGATAAATAAAGCACATGAATCAAGAATTTCTATCAAATATTTCCTATGCCTGTAAAGGTATTTCAACAATATATCAACTTGAAGGAGCACTTTTGGCTTTAAAATCTGATATTCAGATTTTTAAAAAGAAGAATAGCTATGACTGCAACCCATCCTTTTTATTATTTTGCAGGGTATCGCAGATCGATTGTTTTTTTAAAACTACTTCAAAATCATCACATATCTGCTGGTAACTCCAAGAATCTTTTTTTTCTGCATTGCAGCCACAACCCATGGGTTAAAACGTTCTGAAGACAAAGGTGCCTGGATGATATGGGTGAGAGTCCCGCCGTGCTTTTGCGCAACCTGTGGGACAGTAAATCCTTTTAATAAGTCGCTATTTGGCCATTTTGCCAATCCTGGCATTTTGGCCAAATGGTTAAATAAAGTCTTTCGGGGAATGCCCAGTCTCTTTGCTATCCTGTCCTGAGGAATACCCAGCAGGTTTAAACGAAAGATTTTAAGATCAAGCTCCAAAAGGGTTGTGGCCCTTAAATCAGCAATATATGAATCAACAGCCTGTCTTGATCTGCCAATGGCCTTGCCGATTTCAGAAGATGTTAATTTGGTATTGGTTTGAAAAGCACGTCTGGCAGTATTTCTTGTTTCAGATTCTGTAAGCTGCTTTGGGCCTATGGCCATTTTTGCGGCATAAAGAAGAGAATCGATTCTATTTTCATAGGCTTTATAACAAGCGAATTTTTATCCGCCGGAACCTTTAGATTCTCTTTTTTTTGTAAAAATTTAAACGCGTATGTTTTTCAATATCATTTAAACCATGGCTTGTAAATCAGTGAATAACAGTCCTCCAATATTACGCGTGCATGTATCATTAATTGGAGTAAAAACATTCATCAAATTTAATGGGTATCTTTTAAATTTCCGCCAGGTAGGGAGATTGAAAAAAAATATTTGTTTGCAAGAAACAGAGTAATGATGAACAAGCTAATTAAATCATAATTGAAAGCCTGTGCCAAAAGCAGCAGATCCTATTAAGGCTCTATAGCGATCTTTTTATCCGATAACCGAAAAACTGGAATCCTTGTTGATTTCCCGGTTCCGGCTGAAAAAACCAATATCCAATGTGCGGTTAATATATTTCATCCGGTATTGCAGGGGGTTCTTGTCATGGTCATTGCCGCTTTCACAATACTGGATGAGTTCGCTCATAAAAGAACCCACTGGAGGCGCATTCTTGTACTGGTTGCCGCTGGTGCCGATGGCCATATAAAATCCAGGCAGATCAGACTTGTCATAAATAGGATACCAGTCATCTGATACATCGTAAAGATCCACCAGCCCCTGGTTTTTGTTGGGGATGGGCAAATCCGGAATCCGCATGGCTACCCGCATGGCCTGGGTCTTGAGCTGGTCTGTAAAATTTTCATTGTAATTATCCGGGTCCACATAGTCCAAGGGATCACATGCAGGCTCTTCGCTGCCGATAAGGACATGATTACCGACTTCAGGCCGTGTATAGACCCCCGTGTCAGAGTCTGAGGTGATAATGCCGGTGTTTTCCCAATCTACTCCTGCAGGGCTTGGCACATGGGCCACTTCCACCCGCAAAGCCCGGGTTTTGATGTTCATCTTATCCTCAACCCCTGCCATGCGGTTAATGAGATATGAATGGGGTCCTGCCACATTGACCACCACAGGGGCGTAAATTTCTATACCGTCTTTCAGGATGACACCGGCTGCCCTGCCGTCTTTTTTCAGGATATCCACAACTTGAGTGTTAAACATGAAATCCGAACCCACATTCCGGGCTGCCATTTCCACATTATGGGTGGACAGCTTGGGGTCGCTCACATAGCCTGATTCAGGAACATAGACAGCCCCGTTGATACTTTTTCCCGTGGGCTTTCCAAAATCAGGATCATCCATGCGTTTCTGGGGATGGAAAGAGTGAAGATCCGGGTTGGGCAGATATTGCTTCATGTCTTCAGGGGTCAGCTCCAGATATCCAACACCAAGAGCATCCAGGGATTTCATCACATTTTCCAGGTTCTTGTTGATTTCAGATTTGAAAACCATGGCCCCAGTGTTTTTGTAATAGGCCATGCCCGTAGGATCAATGGTCTTCAGGTATTTTGGCCAGTCCAGCCAGTAATAATAACCTTCCCGGGCCAGGGCCACCCCTTCAGCCGAGGAATAGTAAAGTCGGATAATGGCACAGGATCCTGCAGTGGAACCAAAGCCCGAACCGCCCAGCTTGTCGATGCTCAGTGTTTTATAGCCTTTTAAGGCCAATTCATAGGCAATGCTGTTGCCGATGATACCGGCACCAATGATAATGGCATCATATTTTTTTTGAGTCATTTCTTTTTTTCTCCATGGGCAATAATTATATTTATATTATTCGATATTCCAGGATAATATGAAAATTATCCTTTTTTTAATTTAGCGAGAATTTCCTTTTCACCTTCTCTTTTCAATCGGTCCAGCTCTGAAAGGATCTTATCGCTTAAAGGCTCAGGCTTATGGGTTTCGGAAATCATTCTGACTTCTTGTTTCACCCTGTCTTCCATTGAGGGTTTGCCGGCAGTTTTCCAGGCATCAATGGTCTGGCGGTTCATAAGTTTGGCATTCCACAGCTCTTTTTTAAAATGGTTCATGGTATGCTGCTGAACCAGAAAATGACCGCCAGGCCCTACATCTTCTATGATCTGCCTTGCAATGGTTTCTCTGTTTACTGTGATACCTTCTACAAACCGCTTTGTCATACCGATCACTTCGTTGCCCATGACCAGCTGTTCAAGGGAACAGGCCATGCCCGCAGCCATATACCCGACATCATGGATAAGGTTCAAACCGGAAAGGCCCTGGCTCAATATTGAAAAAGCACTTTCAATGCCTGCCTGGGCATCCAGCATTTTGGAATCAGTTGCACCTGCTAAGCCCCAGGTGGGCAGATTAAAGGATCGTGCCACCTCCGCCTGGGCAGCAAGGGCCAGGTTGTTTTCCGGTGCACCCATGGCCATGAGAGCTGTTTTCATATCAAGGATACCGACATTACCGCTCATGGCAACGGGACATCCTGTTTTTCGCAATTGAGCAATAGTGATATGGATAAGCGATTCCGCCGTAATAAGGGTGATAAGCCCTGCAAGGGTTACCGGCCCTGTAGCACCTGCCTGGACAGTTGAGCCCGGCAGCTGGGGCATAAACCGGTCTGCTGCCACAAAAATACGCTCAATCACTTCATCCGGGAAAAAAAGAGGTGCAATGGCTTCGGGGTAGGCAATAATAAAGGGTTTCTGAGTTAAGTTATCCTGTCCTCCGGCAATCACTGCCGCCATCTCATAAACATATTCACAACCAAGGGCAGTATAACCTATGAAAACAGAAGGTTTTGTCGTGTTGGAAACCATGGCGGGGAACTCATGGACTTCCGCAGCATCTCCTGGCACATCCTGAGCCGTTCCCATAGGCATGACAAAATCAATGCCATCCAGGTAATCCGCAACTTTTGCGCCCAGCTCGATATCCTTGATACTGGTATTCCGGATTTCACCGGTAAATGCATCCCGTGTAAAGGGGCTGGCTGTGGATGTGCCATAGTGACTTTTCTCCCCTTCCACTTCCATTGCCCGCCTGCCGTTCCTGTCATATATGGTCCAGCCATTGGGGGTTGTGACCAGGCATTCTTTAACAATATGCCTTGGAATTTTAATATTGTTGTCCTTAATCCAGGCACCAGCCTGTTTCATCATTTTATGAACTTCTTTGTGCTTGCATTTAAACCCAACTCTTTCAATAATATCAAAGGCAGCCTGTTTTATTTCCCAGATCTGGTCATCCGTGAAGATCTTCATGCCAACGGATCTTGTTTGAATATTTGAAGACTGAATCATTTTTTTCCCTCCAATTTGGTAAAATTTGTTTTATAGACCGGTTCAGGAGGGATTCCCTTCTCATCCCACCCCATGGCATTGTAGTATTCCTGTAACATGTTTTCAAAATTTTTCAGGGTTAATCCCTGATCGCTTTCTTTGTTCATAAACATTTCAGGAAGCTTGTCTTCAATATCTTCTTTTGCATGCCGGATATTGAAAAGTTTCTCAAGGCTTGAAATTTTTTCACCTGCATCAAAGAGGTCTTTTTTTGAAAAGTTTAAATCCGTCAATCCATTGATGAGTCTTACTTCACTTTCAAGGTTAAAGGATCTTAAAAGAGATAATACCGGTACCTTGCAAAGACCCAGACTATCAATAATGATATTGGTAGTAACGGCCTTTTTTATCACCAGCCCTTTTGCGCAGATGGATTTAATATTAACTGCTTCGTGGGTTCCAAACTCTTTTATTGCCTGTTCTTTAGTCCAGCTGTATTCAAGGGATGCATACACATTATTATAATCCCCCCCCCGGCTGGACACAGCATATCCAAGGGCAGTTCCCATAATGGCGGCAGGATGATAGGCCGTAAGTTCTAACCCCTTGATATGGGCTGCATAGGTTGATGCACCATTGCCAATGAGTTCTGCCGCCTTTCTGACACCTTGACTTAAAATTTTGCCAAGGCCTTTGCCCTCAACCATCTGGTAAATTAATTTTTCCATGGTTTCAGCATTGCCCCAGGAAAGATCAAGATCTCCAAGCAGATTTTCCGGTAATAATTTTTTTTCAAAAAGATCCATGGCAAAGGCAATAACAGAGGCAGCAGAGGTGCTGTCAACTCCCAGACGGCTACACAGATTATCCAGTTTAATGATCTGAGTAAGGTCTTCAAGACCGCATTTGGGTCCCAGGTTAAGGACAGGTTCAAATTCCGGTCGCGTAAAAAGTGTCTCTTTCTCCGATCCTTCCAGCTTGAGATCTGCCTTGCATTGTACAGGACATCGAAAGCAGCCGCTGGACCGGACAATATTTTTATCAAGCTGTCTGGTGTCTATTTTTTCAATCTGCTCCGTTCCGATTTTACCATAATTTTTCCTGCCCATGATCCCCATGTCATTTACCCATTTTACATATCCTGAACTGCCATATTTTGAAAAAAAGCCGAATTCGGGTGCTTTTTTTATTTCAGACACATAGGCGTTGACAGCCTTTTTCTGCAAGGGTGTGATAGCATGGAAATGTTTATGGCTTCCCTTGGAAATCACAATGGCTTTAAGATTTTTTGATCCCATGACAGATCCCATTCCCGTTCTACCGGCAGCATGATCCTTTTCGCTTATAATCGCACCAAACCTGACCTTGCTTTCGCCTCCAGGCCCGATGGTCAGGATCTTTAATTTTTTATCATTATGGGATCGTTTAATCATCTCCTGGGTTTCAAAGGTATCATGTCCCCAGAGATGGGATGCATCCTCAAGACGGGCTCCATTAGAATCAATATAAAGGTAGACTGGTTTTCGCGATTTTCCTGTGATGATAATGGAGGCAATGTTACAGGATCTGAGAAAGGCGCCTGCATACCCGCCAATATTTGAACTTCCCAATATTCCTGTCAAAGGTGAGAGCGCATTAATATGCAGCCTTGATGAGGTTGGAGCAGATGACCCTGTAAGAAGGCCGCATGATAGCATAAGAATGTTCTCAGGGGCCAGAGGATCTGTGCCTGAAGAAAGATGATGATAAAGATACCAGATATTAAATCCACGGCCTCCAATAAATTCAGCAGCAGTTTCAGGGAATGCGGAAAGACTGCAAAGACCTGAATTAAAATCTACATTAAGCAATTGTCCAAATTGTTTTACCAAACCCATCTTCCTTTCTCTATGCATCATCAGACTGAATTTTATAAAGGCTTGTCTTTTATCATACAAAAGCCTTGCCGTCATATTTTTTTATCTCAGCCTTTGTCCAGAATTCTTGTAAGCGTTGGTATGATCTCTAAAGCATCGCCTTTCACATAATAATCACAGTTTGATATGATGGCAGCATTTTCATCCTTGTTTATCGCGATAACCATTCTCGAGGTTTTCATACCGGCAAAATGCTGGATAGATCCTGATATGCCACAGGCAATATAAACCTTTGGGCTTACTTTCTCGCCCGTCTGTCCCACCTGCATGGAATAGGGCACCCATCCTGCATCCACAGCCACCCTGGAGGCTCCGACAGCAGCATCGAGTTTTTTTGCGCATTGGTAAAGGATGTTGAAATTTTCGCTGTTTTTCATCCCTCTTCCTCCGGCAATAATCACATCAGCCTCGGCAAGGTTAAGTCTTGTGGTCTTGTCTATTCCGCCTGATTTAATAACCCTGAAACCTCTGGCAACAATGTGACTTGAATCAAATTTCAAAATCCGGGCCCTTGCCTGAGCCTTGACAGGTTCAATTGTATTGGGTCTGACACCAAACACCAGGACCTCCCCTGTTACCTGTATCGTGGCAATGGTTTTACCTGAATACTGGGATGTCCTTGCAAGTTTTTGTTCAAGGTCAACATAAAAACAATCCATAACCAGAGGCGCAAAAAGCCGTGCTGCAATCCGCGGCAGAAGGTCTTTTCCCGTTGCAGTGGAAAGACCAAAAACCATGGAAATATTAAATTCTTTAATGGCATTTATCATGGCTTTCGCCCTGGTAACCGGGTTGTTCTGCTGGTCCGGGGCAAGGCAGACTTCAACTATTTTTGTGATGCCAAAGGATTCCAGATTCTCTTTTACACTTTTTGCATCTGCATCCATTACAAAAGCAAAAACCTGTGTATCTTTTGCTCTCGCCATGGTGATCATGCCAAAATTAGTTTCTTTAACTCTCCCATTATCCAGTTCTATGATGATACCGATATTTTTCATCATAGAACCTTTGCCTCGTGTTTAAGAATTCTTATAATTTCTTTTGCAACAAAACCAGCATCACCTTTTATCTCTTTTGGCTCCCGGGCCTGGTGCAAAGGTTCCAGCTCAACAGTGCGCATTCCAGCCAGAGAATCTTTAATATTCAAATCAACAAAAGCAATTTTTTGGACCGGTTTTTTTTTGGATTTAACCACATCGGAAAAAGTCGGGTATCTTGGGGTGTTCAATCCTCTTCCCGCGCCTATAACGCAGGGTAAAGACATTTCATAGGTATTGACAATGCCACCGGACAGTTCACAGTCAACGATGGCAATGTTTTTCTCAATATTCAGTCTGACCACGTTTGTGGCAACGGGAAAGTCAAATAATGCCCCGATCCGGAACATGGTCTGCATTCCTTCGGCATCTATGGATTCCTTGCCCGTAAAAATCAATCCGGGGTTTCCGTCCTGTTCAATGGCAGCCTTAAGGGCAAGGGCAGTTAACATGCTATCGTAATTTTTATCACTGGTAATCAAAATCCCTCGGTCAGCCCCCATGGCCATGGCAGACCGGAGCGTTTTTTCAGCATCCTCTTTACCAAGGCAGACTGCTATCACTTCAGAATCTGGATTATTATTTTTAATCTTAGCAGCCTCGGTAACGGCATGTTCATCATAGGGATTTAAAAGAAATGATATATTTGCATCAATACGATTTTTATCAAGAATGGTAATATAAGCAGCAGAATCAGGAACATGTTTAACACAAATATAGATTTGCATTTGTTATCCGTTTACGGAAAAGGAACTATTGTAGTTAATTTCTCTTTTTCTTGAGAAAAAACCCACATCCGTTGACCTGTCAGTATACTTGAATTTGTATTGCATCGGCTCTTTATCATGATCCAGACCCTTTTCGCATGAATCAATCAACTGGGCCATCATGTGTCCAACAACAGGTGCATTCTTGTATTGGTTCCCACTGGTTCCAATCGCCATGTAATACCCTGGCAGATCAGACTTGTCATAAACAGGAATCCAGTCATCAGAGCAGTCATAAAGATCAACAACCCCTTTGGGCTGATTGGGTACGGAAAGAGTTGGAATCCGTTTACCAAGCCTGTAGCACTGTGCTTTCCACTGTCCCTCGGTGAGGACATTATCCTTGCCATGCCCGCCTTTGCCGGCATAAAAAGCGTCAGGATCAACCCATTCCTGGGGGTCACAGTCCGGATCTTCACTGCCGATCAAAAATGTATTCCCCACTTCCGGACGGACATAACAGCCGATATCTCCATCAGACATGTGATACCCGTCATTGAGATAATCATATCCTTCAGGCGAAGGACAATACATAACTTCATGACGAAGAGCCTTTGTTTTGATGTTGCAGCCTTCCCATACGCCTTTGGCCATCTTATTGATCAAAAAGGAATGGGGCCCGCCAACATTGACAACAATCGGCGCATCAATCTGGGTGCCGTCTTTCAATGTAATGCCCGTTACCTTGCCATTTTCACTTCTGACATCAACCACTTCGGCATTAAACATAAACTTAGCGCCCTTTGCTTCAGCAGCCCTCATGATATTGTGGGCAGACAGGGCCGGGTCATTGACATAACCGCCTTCAGGGCAGAAGATGCCGCCTTCAAGCTCTTTTACCGGTTCATCATAAAACGCCGAGTCTTCAGGACGTCTGACCGGCCAGAATTCGTGAAGATCAGCCACAGGAACCATTTTTCGTATCTTATCATTATCCCATTCTTCGTACTTCACACCTACTTCATCATAATTTTTCTGAACTTTTTTCCAGTCGTGTCCCTGGGATTTGAGCAGGAGTGATCCTGTGTTCATGTATCTGGCAAGTCCTTTTTCATCATTTACATTGTCCAGATATTGTTCCCAGTTCAGCCAGTATTTAAATCCTTCATAGGCCATGGCAACACCATCGGCAGTAGAGTAATGAGCTCTTACAATGGCACATGATCCAGCTGTGGAGCCTTCTCCTGCATCTGGAAGTTTATCAACATTAAGGGTTTTGTATCCCATTTTAGAAAGCTCGTAAGCAATGGGGCATCCTATTACACCGGCTCCAATAATAATTGCATCATATTTTTTATTCATTTTTTTATCTCCTTCTATTTAGTTCCTGATCGAAAATCTGAAAATTTTGGAAGCATCCGCTCCACTCCGAACTGAGTACAAGGCGGGCGATAATTTTAACCGGAGGAATACATTAAGTATTGTGAGCCTCAGCTCCTCTCCGAGCTGAGGCTTAAAATTTGAGCCTAACGCAGTAATCGGGAAAATTGGCGGTTTTCGTTCGGCCATTGTTAAAGTTCTTTAATCCAGTTAGTAAACCTGCTTTCGCCGGCAGGCTTCAACCCGAATTCTTCACCAGCATGAAGGATAGAATGGATCATATCTCTTCCATATCCTCTTGAGCAGGTCAATATCAAACCTGAGCTGTCACCCGCTTTGTTCAATGTTACAATCTGACACGGCACATGGGAAAAAGGTCCCTGAAAAAGGAAAGGTGCTTTTCTTTGCTTATCCATAAAATCAAGGGCTGTCAATTTTTCACAAATTGAAAACACATTTTTCCCGATCAAAGCAACGCATAAGGTGGATTCTGTGACCTCTGTAAACCCAAACTCATCCGGTATACCGGCATTGTCTTGTCCGTTAAGATTATACAATGACACCTGTGTGCGATTCATACGATTGGCAAGAATACCGTTTTCAAGAACACAATCGCCTGGTGTTTCAGGAATAACAATTCCAAACGGTTTTTGGGCTGCAAGGTTGGAATCCTGCAGATCAAACCGCGGTCTGTGACTCAAGTCAACCAGATATGGGCCGTCTCCTTCTCCTTTGTACTCCATAACCACTTCCCAGTTGTCCCTTTTCTCAATTTTAACAGGGGTACTTTTAAATACAACAGGGGAAACTCTTTGTATCTCTTTCATGATTTGTCCTTATATTTTCATCCGTTTGCCTTCTGGATCATAAAACGGCATGGCAACTACTTTTCCATAAATCCTTTCACCACCGCACTCGTCTTCAAAAATCTCAAGCCGGGTACCGAGCTTGGAAAGCGGTGCCTCAACCAGAGCCATACCCACTGCCTCTTTTAATGAAAAACTGTCCCTTGCCGTACAGATATATCCCCTGACCTTCTCATCCACAATCAATGCGCCATCTCTGGGAGCCCGGGCATTGTTTTCCATTTTAAATCCCACAAGCTTGAGCCGGGTATTATCATTTTCTGCCTGGCGCAGTGCCACGGCACCCACGGTTTTTGCATCTGCTTTTTTGCGATCCCACAAAAACCCAAGACCCACATCCAGAAGATTGGTCCTCTGTTCAGATTCCTGGCCAAGAATAATATGGCATTTTTCCATACGAAGCACATTCTGGGCTTCAACACCAAAATTC
>JAHJDU010000325.1 GCA_018812385.1 Pseudomonadota bacterium | reverse complement strand
TACCAGATCGGGGATTACACATTCTGGTTAAATGCCCATATTTTGTCAGGTGAACTGGTTTTGCTGGCCATTCCCTTTACAAAACTGTCCCATGTATTCCTGTTCTTTGCTTCCCGTGCCCAGCTTGGAATGGACTTTGGTATCAAAAGAGGTGGGCTAAAAGGAACAAAAATGTCCTGGTAGTTTAATGCCGACTAACACCAGCGCTTAAGGAGAATATCCATGCCAGAAGGAACATTATGCAATAAAAAACCCGTTGAAACTGCTGAAGGTATTACCACTCTTCTTGCGGACAAGAGCGGTAAAAAATATTATGAAGAAATGAAGCATTTGGAAATTGATTCTGACCTTTTATGGAAAACCATCCAGAATACCTGTAAAACAAGAACCCGGACCTGGCTTGAAATTTGTGCCCATTGTGGTATGTGCGCAGACAGCTGTTTTCTGTATCTTGCCAATGACAGGGACCCCAAACAGGTTCCTGCCTATAAGATCCAGTCAACCCTTGGTGAAATAATACGGAAAAAAGGAAAGGTTGACAATGCATTCATGCTCCATGCCATGGAAGTTGCCTGGGCTCAATGCACTTGCTGCAACCGTTGCGGTACCTATTGCCCCCATGGTATTGATACAGGAATTATGTTCGGGTATCTTCGGGGTCTTTTATATCAGCAGGGATTTGTTCCCTGGGAAATGAAAATAGGTGCCGGCATGCACAGGGTTTACAATGCCCAGATGGATATAACAAGCGAAGATTATATTGATACCTTTGAATGGATGGTTGAGGAATATGAAGAAGAGTATCCCGGCCTGACAGTACCCGTGGATGTGGAAGATGCAGATATCATGTATTGCGTTAATGCCCGGGAAGCGAAACATTATCCTGAAGACCTTGCCGAAGCTGCTATTCTATACCATATTGCAGGAGAAAATTGGACGGTTCCATCAAAAGGCTGGGAACTGACTAGCCTTGCCATGTTTGCCGGTGACTGGGCTGCCTGTAAAATGCAGGTGGAAAGTGTCTATGATGCCATGGAACGATTAAGGCCCAAGCGAATGATCGGGACTGAATGCGGTCATGCCCATAGAGCGACTGTTGTTGAAGGACCCTATTGGGCCGGTAGAAAAAGCGGCAGGCCGCCCGTTGAATCTATTCATTATATTGAATGGCTGGCAGAGGCCTTAAGAACGGGTAAGTTGAAAATAGATCCTGCAAAAAGAATTAAAGAACCCGTTACACTACAGGACTCTTGTAACTACGTCAGAAACCATGGATTAAGAGAGACTGCCAGGGAAATTATATCGTATATTGTAGAACCGGGTTATTTTATAGAAATGTCACCCAATAAGGAACATAATTTCTGCTGCGGTGGTGGCGGTGGTTTTAATGGTATCGGGTGCTTCAGGAAACAAAGAAATGTAGGTCTTAAAGTCAAAAGAGATCAGATCATTGCAACCGGAGCAAAACTTGTGATTTCGCCCTGTCATAATTGCTGGGATGCCATCCGGGATCTGGAAGAAGAATTTGAAATTGGTATCAGATGGTCATTTCTGAAACCCTTGATTATAAAAATGCTTATTATTCCTGAGCATTTACGCCCAGAGGAAGAAGAGGAGGAATAGGATGAATAGGGTTTTTTTTGTTCAATTTTTATAAACACTGTTTACATGATTGATTCATAGTCGTTTTTCTCTTGACATGGTTATGCTGGATAAGTAAATTTCACTTGTCCAAATATTAATACATACAAGAGGTGAAGCATGGCCCCCAAACTTACCGACCAAAGAGATATGGATTTTGTCCTTTATGAACAATTCCAGGTGGATTCGTTTTTAACTTCAGAAAAATACAAAACATTTAATAAAAAAATGTTTGATATGGTGATAAAAGAAGCCAAAAACCTGGCAGTTAAAGAAATTTTCCCCACATATACTCAATGCGATAAAGAAGGCGTGATTTTTGAAAACGGCATGGTCAAGGTGCCGGAATGTTTGAGAAAACCCCACAAACTTCTGGTGGAAGGTGAATGGAGCGCTTTGACTGAAAATCCTGAGTATGGCGGACAAGGGCTTCCCTTCAGTATTGCCCAGGCAGCCATGGAATATCTGACCGGTGCAAATTATGTTTTAACAACCTATCCCATTCTTAGTCATGGGGCAGGAAAAATGATTGATCTTTTTGGGACCAGGGAACAAAAAGACCTGTTTTTGAAAAAACTCTATACCGGGGTCTGGGGAGGAAGTATGCTGTTGACCGAACCCGGTGCAGGATCAGATGTCGGCGCATTGACAACTTCGGCAAAAAAAATGGATGATGGCACCTATAATATCTCGGGCAGTAAAATTTTTATTACAAACGGGGAACAGAATCTGACAGACAATATTATCCATCCGGTTCTAGCCAGGATTGAAGGTGCACCTGCCGGAACCCGCGGGATTTCTCTTTTTATTGTCCCCAAAATCTGGGTACATAAAGATGGGACACTGGGTGATCCCAATGATGTGGTCTGTACCGGTGTGGAAGAAAAAATGGGAATCCATGGCAGTCCGACATGCTCTATATCCCTTGGCAGCAAAGGCAAATGCCG
>JAHJDU010000324.1 GCA_018812385.1 Pseudomonadota bacterium | reverse complement strand
TGATGCAGTGGACAGGTCTGATTCAGCACTATTCACTAAAGAGGAGATACTTGATCCTGATGGCTGGGTGCTGTTATCCTTTGTCATGGACCCAAGAACGGGCCTGGGCCGGTACAGAGACTATAGGATCAGCAACTATGCCCTTATGATGGACATGATCGATTATTGCCGTGAAAAGACGGACAAACAGATTCTTGAGCTTCCTGATATCAAAGAGCGAACCACCCGATATTTTGAGCAGGACAAGCTGTTCCGTGAGATGCTGCTGCAGAACAGCACAGCGCATGATTCAGTGGTACTGCTTGACCTGCGTGATCAAGAAGAAATTTATACAGGGAATAGGTTTCTGTTATACAGCCTTTTTCCTGAACAGAACATTTCCATGACGGTTATGTGGGGTTTTCAGCGTCAGAACATTGTAATCACATGTGGCTACAGTATCATTAACAGAACTGCGACGGTGGATGTTGGATCATTGATGTTAAAGCACGGGGGAGGAGGTCACCATCGAGTGGGAACCTGTCAGGTAGCAGTGGAAAAGGCAGAAGAAGCCATTAGGGAAATCCTGGAAACACTGAACAAGGGATAAGCGATTTTTTTAGAAAAATCTTATGAAAGACTTGACGCTTCTGGCAATGAACTCAATGTGGGCATTAATCTGAAATAATTGATGAATATCACGGCAACATCAATTTTTGTTTAAGGCCAGAGAGGCGCAAGGCGGTTTTATTATTATCCAAGGCCATTTTAAGGGCTTTTGAAGACCCGACAATGATTACCAGATGTTTCCCCCGGGTCATGGCCGTATATAAAAGATTTCTTTGCAAAAGGGGGAAATGGGCCGTGGTCAGTGCGATAATGACGGCACCATACTCACTCCCCTGGGATTTATGGACAGATATGGTATATGCCAGAGTAAGTTCATCCAGTTCCAGAATATCATATTCTACAATTCGGCCATCGTAATTCACCAGAATCTTGTTTTCCGTTTTAATCACCTCGGCAACGATACCGATATCCCCATTAAACACGTCTTTTTCATAATTATTTTTCAGATGCATGACCTTGTCATTGGGTTTAAACATGATGCCCCGGGACTCTATGCCGCCCCGTGACTGATTTAATACCTTTTGAAGTTGCTGGTTCAAATTTATGGTACCGGCTTCTCCCCGATGCATGGGTGTTAAGACCTGTATTTCGTCAATATGAGGGAATGCTTTGGGTATTCGTTTTGAACACAGTTCAAGTATGGTTTCCACCACTTTTTCAGAGGTCTGGTTTTCAATAAAATAAAACTCTGACAATTCGCCCGCTTCATCCTTTTGAAAATCCGGCATCTCTCCGTTCCGGATACTGTGGGCATACATGATAATAGGGCTTTGCTTGGCCTGCCTGAATATATTTGTTAAAAAAAAGACCTTTATACGTTCAGATTCAATAATATCAGACAATATATTGCCAGGTCCCACAGAAGGAAGCTGGAATGTATCCCCCACAAGTATCAGGACAGCACTTACGGGCATGGCTTCAATTAGCCGGTACATGAGAAGGGTATCCACCATGGAGGCTTCATCCACGATAAATACATCCAGCTCAAGGGGATTGGCAAAATTTCTTTCAAAGGTCTGGTTTTCAAAGTCAAAGCCTAAAAGCTTGTGCAGGGTAAAGGCCTTTTCCCCCGTTACTTCTGAAAGACGTCTGGCAGCTCTTCCCGTGGGGGCACTTAACGTAACCTTTAGATTTTGCAGTTTAAAGACTTCACATAATGCCCGTATCAGGGTTGTTTTACCCGTTCCCGGCCCCCCTGTGATCACAACAATTTTTTCAAGCAACACATTGTTGACAACACTTAATTGCTCTTCGGATAATTTTATGGCCAGTTTTGAGAGAACTTCTTCAAGTATTTTATCCTTGCTGATTTGATGGGGTATGACAGGCATGGATAAAATGGCTTTTATCCTTGATGCAATAATAGATTCTGCCTTGTACAGCCTTGAAAGGTAAATTTTTGTTTCATCTTCATGGGTTTCTATTTTTACTTCATCTGAATCTATCAATTGTTCCAGAGCCTTATCAAACCTATCCGGGTCTATGCCGGACAGTCTTGAACAGAACTGGAACAGCTTTTTTTTAAGTCCATAGACATGCCCATCCTGTTCAAAAGACAAAAGACAATGGATCAGGCATGCCTGAAGGCGGTTTTCATCATCTTTTTTTACACCGCCGTTCATGGCAATCATATCTGCCAGACTAAAACCGATCCCGGGAAGATCCTTTGCAATGGCATAGGGGTTTTGCTGTAAAATGTTCAGGGTCTGGGAACCATAAATCTGGAGAATGGTGGCAGCATGATACACACCCACACCATTTTCCTGAAGGAATTGCATGACCCTTCTGACAGCATGATGCTTGTTCCAGGTTTCTTCAATCAGTTTTTTTTTAGCTTCTCCGATTCCGTGAATATGCTTTAGCTTCTCGGGCTCGTTTTCAATGATATCCAGGGTTTTTTCTTCAAAATGATCCACTATCTTATCGGCCAGGGATTTGCCGATTCCTTTAATCATACCCGAACCAAGATATTTGCGGATACCTGAAACCGTTGCAGGCAAAACAACCTTATAAATTTCTACTTTAAACTGGTCCCCATATTTAGGGTGGGTGATCCATTTTCCAGAGATTTCAAGGCTTTCACCTTCAAACACTCCTGCAAGATGTCCCACAATGGTGACAGGGTCATTGATTTTGGCAATCCGAAGTTTGGCTATTGTATAATGGTTGTCCTGGTTCTGATAGGTGAGTTTTTCTAAAATGCCTTTGATGATGATCATTTAACTCTTCACGCTATTGATGATCCAAAGAGCGGTTTCATAAAGATCTGTACCAATAAAGTCAGGGATAATGCCTTTTTGAAAAAGCTGCTGCTGTGCCTTTAACCCATTTCCCGTTTTGACCAGCAAGGTTTTTGAGCACCCTGCATTGTGTGCGCATTCAATATCTTTGGCACTGTCCCCAACCATAAAGGATTGATTAAGATCAATCTGGTATTTTTTTTGGGCCTTAAGGATAAGTCCAGGGTTTGGCTTTCTACAGGAACAATTGTCCTGGGGGGTATGGGGGCAGTAAAAAATGTCCTTGATGTCTCCACCAGCCTTTTTAACCCCGTCTTTCATTTTTTTAAAAATAGCATCCAATGTTTTTTGGCTGACCATTTTTCTGCCGACCAAAGACTGGTTGGTGATCACAATGACGTTAAAACCATTTTGGGTAAGAAGGGCAATGGCCTCAGGGCTTTTGGGGATAAACTCAAACTCTGATTCATTTTTAATATATTCGGAAGAGTCCACATTAATGACCCCGTCCCGGTCTAAAAAAACTATCTGTTCCATAATTTTTCTCTTTATTCTGCAACTGCAAAGGCACTGCCAAAACCTTGTGCAATGATTTTTTCACTGAATCTTATGGCATCTTTTAAATTGGTAAATTGGCCGATTCTCACCCGGTAAAAAGATCCTCGATCATCTGTAAATGTTGTAATATGGGCATTTGGATAGTTTTTTGACAATTTATTCCGATATTGTTCTGCATTTTCTTTGACCTGGAATGCCCCCACCTGTATCGTAAAATTGCCTGTCCAATAATCAATGGGTTTAAAGGCAATGGGATCTTGTGTCTCCTTGGAATATGACGTGGCAATTCCAAGAGCCGTTACCCGTACTTTTCCAGTTCCAGGGCCTATTATTCCAATACTGCTTGCCCCCGTATAAGACAGATCTATGATCCTGCCGGCGATAAACGGACCGCGATCATTTATCCTTACCACAATCTTTTGATTGGTTTTAAGGTTATCAACACTGACCCAGGTATTCATGGGCAAGGTTTTGTGCGCAGCCGTCATGGCATACATGTTGTAAGTTTCACCATTGGATGTTTTTCTTCCATGGAATTTTTTCCCGTACCAGGAGGCAATCCCAGTTTGTACAAACCCTTCAGCGCTGGCAATCGGTGTGTACTGAATTCCATATATTTTATAAGGTCTCTGGGTTGCAGGCATTTTTTGATCAGCAGATGGCGACGGACCGGTTTTATAGGGTGATGATTCAGGTGGTGGTATATGTTCTGGATCATAGCGGGCCTTGTGGGTTGAGCATCCGAAAAAAATTAGTGAGAACAATATCAGGATATGGGATATGAACTTCAACAATACACTCCGTAATCTATAGGTATAGCATTATCAGTCAAGCGCTAGTTCCAATACACCTTCCATTTTATCAACAAAGTAAAATTCAATGGAATTTCTTATATAATCCGGCACATCCTCCATATCTTTTTGATTCCATAGCGGCAGAATAATCTTTTTAATTCCTGCTCTATGCGCTGCAATCACTTTTTCCTTGATCCCTCCCACGGGCAGAACTTCTCCTCTGAGGGTAATTTCACCACTCATGGCCAGACGTTTTTTCACAACTCGTCCTGTCATCAATGATGTCAAACAGGTCAGCATTGCCACACCGGCGGAAGGCCCGTCCTTGGGTATTGATCCTTCTGGCACATGAATATGAAGATCATGATTGTTGAAAAAGGCTTCATCCACGTTTAATTTTTTTGCGTTGGCCCGGATAAAACTTAAGGCAGTACTGGCAGACTCCTTCATGACATCTCCAAGCTGTCCTGTTAAGGTAAGGTTTTTCCCCCCTTTCATGGCCACAGCCTCTATAAAGAGGATCTCTCCCCCATAGGGAGTCCAGGCAAGCCCCACAACAACCCCGGGATTCTCAATCCTCAACGCCAGATCCGGCATATTTGGTGCCGGGCCCAGATATTCATGCAGATCTTTTTGACCCACAACAAGATTCTTGGCTTTTTTCTCGGCAATTTTGCTTGCAACCCCCCGGCATACGGATCCGATATGCCGTTCCAGGTTGCGCAAACCTGATTCTCTTGTATATCCTGAAATAATTTTTTTCACAGCACCAAAGGTAATTTTAACCTGGGTTGAGTTAAGACCGTTTGCATCCCTTTGCCTGGGAACCAGATACCGTGTAGCGATTTTTAATTTTTCCTCTTCCGTATAACCGCTCAGTTCCAGAACTTCCATCCTGTCTCTCAGGGGTGCCGGGATTGTATGAAGCACATTTGCCGTAGTTAAAAACATCACATCGGAAAGATCAAAGGACACATCCAGGTAATGATCTGAAAAAGAAAAATTCTGCTCCGGGTCCAGGACTTCCAAAAGTGCGGAAGACGGGTCTCCATGATAGGAGGAGCTCACCTTGTCGATCTCATCCAGCATGAACACGGGATTTTTTGTGCCGGCTTTTCTCAAACACTGGATAATTCTTCCTGGAAGTGCACCCACATAGGTTCTTCTATGACCCCTGATTTCAGCTTCATCCCGAACCCCTCCCAGGGCAATTCTGACAAACTCCCGGCCCAGGGCGCTGGCAATAGATCTGCCAAGGGATGTTTTACCCGTGCCTGGAGGGCCTGTAAAACAAAGAATCGGGCCTTTGGAATCGTTTTTCAATTTACGAACGGCCAGATATTCAAGAATCCTTTTTTTGGGCTTTTCAAGACCATAATGGTCATTGTTCAGTATTCTTCTTGCTTCTTTAATATCGAGTTTATCCTTAGACCGCTCATTCCAGGGTAAGGATGTCAGCCAGTCAAGATAGGTGGATGCCACCACATATTCAGAAGAAGACGGATGCATCCGTGACAGTCTCTGCAACTCCCTTTTCCCTTCTTTTTGTGCTTCTTCAGACAAACCTTTTTCTTCAATCTTAGTCCCGTATTCTTTTATTTCAACACTATCGTCTTCCGTTTCACCCAGCTCTTCTTTAATGGCTTTCATCTGCTGACGAAGATAGTATTCCCGCT
>JAHJDU010000323.1 GCA_018812385.1 Pseudomonadota bacterium | reverse complement strand
CATGTGTTAAGCACGCCGCCAGCGTTCATTCTGAGCCAGGATCAAACTCTCCAGTTTTATCCTTTGTTCTTACTAAACTCTTTAAAGTCTTGTTTTAGACCCGCTCTAAAATTTCTCACTGACCAATTTTCAAAGATCAAAAAAAAACTCCCCGAGGACACTCAAACCATCTCTCGTGAAGACCGGCGTATAATGCATGAAAAGAAACGGTATGTCAAATCTTTTTTTCATAAAAACAATAATAAAATTATATCTGTCTGAATTAATAACCAATTCAAAGCAAATAATTTAAGAAACCACTGCTCCAATGGTAGTCACAGCAAGGAATATCATTGATTTGCATCAATTAAAAAAAGAATTAAAAGAGCGTTGCTTAATGCACTGACACTGATCGTTTTTTTCTTCTCAAATTTACAATGATCACTCCTGCCACAATCAACATGATGCATACCGCAAGATGCGGGGTAATGGTTTCCCCCAGGAGCAATACGCCAAAAAATACCCCGGAAAGGGGCATGACAAAAAGAAAGGAATGCAGGGCTGTGGCCCCGAACCTCTGCAGCAGGCTGTTCCAGGCAATAAACCCATAAGAGGCGGATATAATCGCCTGGTAGAGCAGGGCATTGATGACCGTCGGGTTGATCATTCGTATCATCTGATCATCCCATAAAACAGCACCGATAAAAAAGAAAGGGGTTCCAAAAACAATGGGATAAAGGGTGATTTGAACGACATTATATCCGGAAATAATTTTTTTGACATAAACCGCACTTGAACTCCACAGCACAACAGCCACAAGAATAATAAGATCCCCTTTTTTTAAATCACCGGTCAGATCCTGATCATCAAAAAACAGGAATAAAACGCCAAGAAAGCCAAGAGTGATGCCGATCCCTTTTTTAAGGGAAATACTGTCTCCGGGAATAAAAAAATGTGCAAGTATCAATACAATGAACGGTAGAACGTTTGATATCAAAACCCCGTGCGATGCCGTTGTTTTGTCCATACCCAGATAAAAACAGGAAAGCTGGACCACAAAAATAGCAGCAAGTATAAGCATCTGGCCCACTTGCTTCGAATTAAGGCTTAATGGTATTTTTCTGATCCTTGCCCAGATATAAATAACAAGGGCAGCAATTGAAAATCGGATTCCTGCAGCAGTAAATGCTCCCAATCCTGTAAGGCACAATTTTATGGCCACGGTGTTAGCACCAAAAAGAATACATAAAAAAATTGTCAGAGCTGCTGCCCTGACAGTCATATCATCATTTTTCAAGCGATACTCCCATCCGGTTAAATAAACCGGTCATCAGATTTTAAAGAGGTGGCCTTTTCATGGCTTTTTTCAAGCCAGCCAATGGCTGTCACTTCTTTTGTGTCAAATCCAGGAACATAGGGTTTGATATCAATTAATGGGGTGCCGTTCAACACATCAATGCCTTCAATATTTAATCTATTGCCATCTCGTGTAATCAGCCGGACAATAGACAATCCGATGGGGTTTGGACGTCTTGGAGCCCGTGTGGAAAAAAGACCCCTTTTTTGATCATCCAGAAAAGGCTTTACCATCAAATCATACCCTTTTGATCGATGAAAATGATAAAGAAGGATAATGTGGGAAAAGCCTTCCAGATCATTTAAACCCTGTTCATATTCCTTGTCCATGACAATGGTTCCCTGAACTTGAGCAGCTCCTGAGGGCTGTATGGGCATCCCCTCCAAATCATCAAAAGGGGTATGAATTGTCCCTATAGGTGTAATACTGAACCCCATTATTTGTTCTCCTTTAAATACTTCTGTTTTGTCCTACTAAAGAATCCGTCTCTTCAATGCAGTGAAGGGCTATTTCCTGCCTTATGTTGAATCAAAGGTAACTTCTCCATCAAAATCAAGGATAATAACACGGATTTCAAGTTTATGATCTGAAAATTTTAGCGCTGCTTCTTTAATTTTTTTGCCCACATGGCAGATCAGTTCCGGGTATTGGGGATAGATAAATGAAAATGCGTGACGGGCAGTGTTGGCACTGGCAATCTGCTTTTCCAATTCCTGATTTCCTGTGATATCCACAGCCCATTCAGCTAATTTTTTCAAGGTCAGTTCTGATTTTGCTGCATGGGTATGTTCAAACCCCAAAGCCATTTTTACAGCCTTGCCAAAAAACACGGTGTAAATAATAATTTTAATCCCGGGGTATAGTCGTGCCATATCAAGGGATGCCTTAAAAAAATCTCCTGTCTGTATAAAGGCTTCTTCTTCAAAAGGCTTAAAGATTTCCATGGCAAACCTTTCACTTCGTCTGCCCGTGGTAAACACAAGGGTATCCAGACCCTTGGCCGCTGCCACTGAAATACCTGATTTAATGGTGGCAATATAGGCATCGTGGGACATGGGGGTGACAATGCCCGTGGTACCTAAAATAGAGATACCTCCTATAATCCCCAGCCGGGCGTTCAGGGTTTTTTTGGCAAGCTCTTCACCCTTTGGAACAAAAATTTCAATATCCACCTGTTTATTTTTAATATTGAACCGGGCAAAAACATCTGCCACTGAATTTTGGATCATTGTCCTTGGTCCGGGATTAATGGCAGGCTCTCCCACTGGCAGCTCAAGGCCTGGTTTTGTTATTGTTCCAACCCCTTTTCCGCCAATAATATTTATCTGGTAATCATTTGCATCAGACAATGTTACCCTGACCCCTATTTGAGCCTTATGGGTGATATCAGGATCATCCCCTGCGTCTTTGATGACAAGGGCTTCATATTGATTTTGTGCTATTTTTTTTACACTTTGAATATCAATTTGTTTTTTTTCTCCCGTCAGAAAACGGATCTCAACTGATTTGGGCTTTTCTGAAAAAAAAGAGAGCAGGGCGGCTTTCACGGCTGCGGCCGCTGCTGCTCCAGTAGTAAACCCTTTTTTAAGAGTCTTAGATGACATTTTTGTCCTTAAACCCTTTGCAAGTATCTACAAAATGTTTTGCACATTCCTGGTTGCTCCCAAAATGAACGTGAAGATAACTTCCCAGGGTGTTATAGACCTGGTATCCTTTCAGGGAAAGATCCTGGCCTGCCCTGGACGTCACGCTATATACATCGGGTATATCGTTTTCTTGATTTTCCAGGGAAGAATAATGAAATTCATGCCCCCTTAACACATCCCCTTTTTTCCCGATAATGGTATCTTTTTTTAAAGTTATTTCCCTGTATCCAAGGGATCTGAGGCGTTTTGACATTTGAACCTTAAAATTAAAACACCCGGCCATGGGATATCGGGCCTCATCCATGCCGGAAAGATCCTTGCAAAGGAACATGAACCCGCCGCATTCCCCGTAAATGGGCATACCTGAAACACTGTTTTTTTTGATTTCCTGGAAAAGCTTTGTTTTTTGTGACAGGTCTTTGGCAAACACCTCTGGATATCCTCCGCCAAAATAGATCCCGTCAATATCTGGGGGGAGCCTGTCATCATTTAATGGTGAAAATTCAACAATGTTTGCCCCGAATTTTTTCAAGATATCTATATTATCCTGGTAATAAAAACAAAAAGCCTTGTCCCTGGCAACGGCAATGGTCGGGCCCTGTCCACGAGCCAGGTCATCATTTTTCTGGTCTCTTTTGCAGGATGTGTCAGATGTATCAAAAGAATCCAGGCTATTGATCAAACCCTCCATATCAATATGGTCCCTGACCATTGAGGAAAGGGTTGAAAGAACCTTTGGGCTGATATCAAGCTCATCTGATGTGACAAGCCCCAGGTGTCTTTCCGGCATGACGATACTATCATTTTTCGGCATAAACCCGAGACACCTGGTTTTGCAGTTTTGTTCAACGGCCTCTTTCAGATATTCATAATGCCGCAGGCTTCCAGTTTTGCTGAAGATGACTCCGGCAATTTTCAGGTCTTTGTCAAACTCTTCAAATCCTTTAACAATGGCAGCCACACTTCTGGCCTTTCCTCTGGCGCTGACAATGAGAACAACGGGCAGGTCCAGCCATTTGGCCATCTGGGCCGTGGACCCTGTTTCCGACAGACCGTCATACCCGTCAAAAAGTCCCATAACCCCTTCAACCACGGCAATATCTGAGCCTTTTGTTTTCTCGCTAAAAACCCGGGTATTATACTCCCTGGAAAGCATCCAGGAATCCAGGTTAAAGCTTGTTTTTCCTGCAATTTTAGTATGATGGCCAGGATCGATAAAATCCGGGCCCACTTTAAAAGGGGCCACCTTATATCCCAGGTCAGCAAGATATGACAAAATGGCAAGACTGATAGTGGTTTTTCCTGTTCCGCTTCCCGTGGCACCAATGACAAACCCTTTGATAATACCCTCCCCTTGTTTTATTTATTGTCTGAGCAAAAAAATTTGCGGTTTTCGGTTAGGCACTATTTAGTGCCTGGCCGAAAACCTCGTGTTTGGGCGAAAAGTTGCCCATATACAAGGCGCAAAAAATCTTGAAACCGGAGTGTACTACTGTACATGAGGATTTCAGGATTTTGCAGCAACGCAGTAGATGGGTGAGTTTTCGTTCAAACACTATTTATCTTTGCTCTACTGCCATAATAGCCAGGGCATTAACAATACTTGCCGCAATATTTGATCCGCCTTTTCTTCCCTTGTTTGTGATATAGGGAAAATCAAGGGTCATCAACGCATCCTTTGATTCTGCTGCATTCACAAATCCCACGGGAAATCCTATCACCAGGGCAGGACTTGCTTTTTTATCCTTTATCAATTCAATCAGTCTTAAAAGGGCCGTTGGGGCATTTCCAATCACATAAATCCCGTCTTTCATCCGGTCACAGGCCATATCCACTGCTGCAAGGGCTCTTGTGGTCCCCGTGTCTTTTGCCTTATTGGCAACATCTTTGTCTGCAATCAGACAGCTGACCTTGCCACCAAATTCGTGAATTTCTTTTTTCCTTATCCCCACCCGGGCCATATTGGTGTCTGTGAATATCTGGCAGCCGTTTTGAATTGCCTTGATCCCCTTTTGAATTGCATCGGGATAAAATTGGATTGTGTTCATATATTCAAAATCAGCAGATGTATGAATCATACGTCTGACAATGGGCCATTGTTCATCATTGAACCTGTGGTCCCCTGCTTCCTGTTCGATTATCTTAAAGCTTAAATCTTCTATTTCCTGAGGTTTCATTCTATATTCCCTGTAAATTAAGGGGTTATTATCATTATTTCTGCTCTATTTATTACCCGGCCAAAAACTGCCAATTTGGAAGCATACGCTCCTTTGCGAACCGATTCCTGCCTTGGGCACTATTTAAATACCATTTTTCCCTTGTTTTTTGCAACTTCTTTCAAAGTCGCATATCCTGACAAAACCCTTGTAATGGTTGTTATAAGGCACAAAAAAGCAAAAAGAAACGCAAAGAAAGGAAAATGGTCCGGAAATATACAGATGATTACAAAAAAAAGAATGGTTTCTGTTCCTTCTGTAAGTCCCCCGATATAATACATGGTCTTATGGGGATAGGTCATGCTTTTCAAATCATGTTTCTGGGCCATGACGGCAAAGGCAAGAAAGCTGGTTCCTGTTCCCACAAAACAAAAGAGTAAAACAACTGCAGCAAGAGCATTGTTTTGCTGATCTGCCAGCGCAAATCCCGCCACCACGGCAGAATAAAAAATAAAATCAAGACAGATATCCAGGAATCCGCCGGCATCCGTATGCTCTGTCAGTCGTGCAAGAGCCCCGTCCAGCCCGTCCATGATCCGGTTCAAAATAATAAAAAATAATGCCATTATATACCAGTTCATCCAGAGGCTAAAAAAAGCAAGCAGGCCTATACCAAAACCTGTGATTGTGACCTGGTCAGGTTTGACATCCATTTTTTTAAGAATAAGGGCACAGGCTTTCAAAGGGGGAGTAACTAATTTTATCGCCCAGGGGTCGAGCATGCTTTATCCTTCTTCTTTGTTCAGATTTAATATCATCCCGCCCTCGGGACAATCCCTGGGGTCATGAGTCACTAAGAGTGCCGGGATATTCATTTTTTTTATCTGGGAAAAAACAAAGAGCCTGATTTTTGCTTTAAGCGTTTGATCCAGCTTTGAAAAGGGCTCATCCAAAAGCAGGGCAGAGGGTTTGGCCAAAAGACTTCTCAACAGGCTTATTCTTGCTTTCTGTCCTCCTGAAAGACTTGAAGGATCACGCTTTTCAAACCCTTGAAGCCCGGCTGTTTTAAGGGCATTATCAATTATTGTTTTACGTTGGGCCCTGGATGTTTTCTCTTTAATGGCAAAGGCAAGATTGCTGCCGATATCCATGTGGGGAAAAAGAAGATCATCCTGGAAAAGGATACCGATATTCCGCTTTTCCATGGAAATATCTGTCATATCCCGGCCATATAAGCGGATGGACCCTTTGAGGGTAAAAACCTTGTCCAGACTTCCTGACACTGCAGACAAAAGCGTGGATTTTCCACACCCGCTTGGCCCCATAATGGTGGTAATCTCACCTGGCTTAATCACAAGAGTCACTGGATCAAAGATGGTTGATCCCTGTTTTAATATGCTGAGATTTTTCAGTTCAAGGGACATTCTTGTTTCCTTATACCTGCATTCCTTTTCTATTGTAATACAAAATTTTCGGGAAAATAATGGCAAAAGCATACATCATCATAGGCAAAAACTGTTGAATAAGGGCATAAACTGCAATAGCCCTTCGATCCGAGCCCGAGGCAATACTGACAACCTCTGTTGTAATGGTTGAAAATCTTCCGGCACCCACCAGCATCGTGGGTATATATTGTGCCACGCTCACGGAAAACCCGATGGCAAAAGAAAACAGGATCGGCTTTATCAGCATGGGTAATTTTACCCTGAACAAAACGGTTATATAAGATCTTTTCAAAAGCATT
>JAHJDU010000322.1 GCA_018812385.1 Pseudomonadota bacterium | reverse complement strand
TAAACAGGAAGAACTATTATCAAAACGGGAATTAAGTTTTCAAAAAAATGAAATTGCACTTGAGGAAAAACTTGCATCAGTTATTAAAACAGAGAGCCAATATAAAGCGGTGTTAGAACAGACCAAGAAAGAACTTGAAAAAGTATCAGGGCTTACCCTTGAAGAGGCAAAGGATCTTTTGCTTAAGGCCATGGAAGAAGAGGCCAGGCACGAAGGTGCCAAACTGATTAAAAAAATTACCAGTGAAGCAAGAGAGAATGCAGATAAAGAAGCCAAAAAGATCATCTCAACCGCCATTCAACGGTATGCGGGTGATTATGTGGCAGAGAGAACCGTTTCAGTTGTTCATCTTCCGGGAGATGAAATGAAAGGCAGAATTATTGGCCGTGAAGGAAGAAATATAAGGGCACTTGAGGCGGCTACAGGGATTGATCTGATTATTGATGATACACCTGAAGCGGTCATATTATCAGGGTTTAACCCGGTTCGAAGAGAAGTCGCCAGGATTGCTCTTGAAAAATTGATAGCAGACGGAAGAATTCATCCTGCAAGGATTGAAGATGTTGTTGCCCGGGCAACAGAAGAAGTGGATCTTGTTATTAAGGAAGCCGGGGAACAGGCAGCTTTTGATTTGGGTGTCCATGGTATTGATCCTGAATTGATCAAAGTGATTGGCAAGCTCAAGTTTAGAACCAGTTATGCCCAGAATGTATTACAGCACTCTGTTGAAGTTGCCTTTTTGTCAGGCGCCATTGCAGCCGAGCTGGGGTTGGATATTAAATTGTCCAAACGTATGGGATTGTTACATGATATTGGAAAAGCCGTTGACCATGAAGTGGATGGTGCCCATGCCATTATCGGTGCAAACCTTGCTAAAAAATATGGTGAAAGCGAGCGTGTGGTCAATGCCATTGGAGCCCATCATGAAGATCAGATGCCGGAATCAGTGTATGATTACATTATTCAGGCAGCTGACGCCTTGTCCGGTGCAAGACCAGGGGCTAGAAAAGAAAGTCTGGAGAATTATGTCAAACGGCTGGAAGACCTTGAGAATATTGCTAACTCCTTTGACGGGGTTATCAATACATATGCGATCCAGGCAGGTCGTGAAATACGGGTCATTACGGAGAGTGAAAAGATTAGTGATGAAAGTGCAGTGCTTCTTTCCCGCGATATTGCCCGCCAAATAGAAGAAAATTTAACATTCCCGGGTCAAGTTAAGGTTGTTGTGATTAGAGAAACAAGGGCAGTAGAATATACTAAGAAATAAAGGGTAAAAAAATATGAGCGTCTTATCAGTACTAAAGGAACGTGGATTTGTTGAAGACCTCACCCACACGGAAGAATTAGAAGATTATTTAGTCAATAACAGAGCAACCTGCTATATTGGATTTGACCCGACGGCAGCAAGTCTTCATGTTGGAAGTCTTGTCTGTATAATGGCTTTGGCTCATATGCAAAGACATGGGCACAGACCCATCGCATTGGTTGGCGGTGGGACAGGTTTAATCGGAGACCCTTCCGGGAAAACTGAACTTCGTAAAATTATTACCCAGGAAGAGATTGATGAGAATAAAAAGGGTCTTTGGCTTCAATTATCCCGGTTCCTTGATTTTTCCGGGGATAAAGCATTGTTGCTGGATAATGCTCACTGGTTGACAAAACTTGAATATATTCCATTTTTACGAGATATTGGCAGGCATTTCAGCGTTAACCGAATGGTAAAGGCAGAAAGTTATAAAGCTCGGATGGAATCTGAAGACGGGCTTACGTTTATTGAATTTAATTACATGCTGCTTCAGGCGTATGATTTTATGCAGCTTGCTAAATCATATGATTGTTTTTTGCAGATGGGCGGATCTGATCAATGGGGCAATATTGTTGCCGGAATTGATTTGACTCGTAGAACATTAGGAAAACAAGCCTTTGGGATTACCTTTCCTTTAATTACCACTGCAAGCGGTATAAAAATGGGGAAAACGCATAAAGGAGCAGTATGGCTTGATGCCCAAAGATTTTCTCCCTATGAATATTACCAGTTCTGGGTAAATGCTGACGATGCAGATGTTGTAAGATTCCTTGCTTTGTTTACCTTTTTGCCAATGGAAGAAATTGATCAGGTAAGCCATCTTAAAGGTGCTGATCTGAATAAAGCCAAAGCAATTTTAGCCTATGAAGCCACCAGAATTTGTCATGGAGAAGATGAGGCGAACAAAGCCTTGGAGGCATCAGTATCCATGTTTGGGAACATAGAGATACCCAGGGATCTTTTAACCTCCAGCAGTATTCCAAGAGGTAGTCATTTGGTTACAAATGAGAAATCCGTACCATCTTCATCCTATAATAAAGATGATGTTCTAGGGAAGATTCCTATAATTGACTTATTCATGGATGCAGGCTTGTGTAAATCCAAATCAGATGCCAGAAGGCTTATCCAACAAGGAGGGGCTTATATTAATGGTAATAGGGCAGTCTCCTTGGACCATATTATTACAGCAGATGATATTGAAAAAAATGAAATTTTGCTAAGAGCTGGCAAGAAAAAATATCATAAAATTATTTTGAATTAGGCGTAAAAAATAATTGACAAAAAAAAACACTGCATGTATATTGTCCTGGTTTTGTCGATCACATAAAGCGTGATCAAAAATGCAGGTTTGATCTTTGAAAATTGGTCAGTGAGAAATTTTAGAGCGGGTCTAAAACAAGACTTTAAAGAGTTTAGTAAGAACAAAGGATAAAACTGGAGAGTTTGATCCTGGCTCAGAATGAACGCTGGCGGCGTGCTTAACACATG
>JAHJDU010000321.1 GCA_018812385.1 Pseudomonadota bacterium | reverse complement strand
TGGTATTTCCGGTGATAAAATCCTTAATTATTTAAAGAATGAGAAAAAGAGTCCAATTCCAGTTGTCGGGATGTCTGGGACTCCCTGGCTTCTTGACCAGAGTGATTTTGATGCTGTTTTATCAAAGCCATTTTCTCTAAAAGAAATAGTGAGGGTAATTAATCAGCTCATTACAGAATCAAGTTAGATATCAACAATAAAAAGATCCACACTTTCACATTGTACATAAGATCCAAATGAAGATTGGTATATAGAAATGAAAAAAAATGAGATCCAAAAAGAATAATGGCTATATGGTTCTCTTTTTATAGCTTTCCAAATTTGCAGAATAATAGGAGTATTCTTCTGGTTTTTTAAGTTATGCTTGGATACTATATCTTGTGGTGAGAAGGAGTTAAAATCTGAATTTCAAATTATATTATATGAACCAAGAACGTTATCAAAAGCCATTCTTTCATATTCCAGTTAATATAAAAAGTTGAAGCGAGCTATTCTGGCTATGGGTTGGGGCTACTGGATTGAAAATGGCCCTGGACTATCCCTGTAATCCTTCAGTTTTCCTTTACAGGTTAATGAGGTCCCCTGTAAAATTATCAGATTTTTCAATCAAACCGAATGATGCTATAATAAAAAGAAAACCTAAGCCTTTCTTCCTTTAGAGTTTAAATTTATTTTCTCTGCAAGAACACAAAGAATCTCATACATTATTGTAGCCCCGATTAGAGCAGTGTTTCCTGATGGATCAAACGGTGGTGCAACCTCAACAAGATCTGCACCAACTATATTCAAACCTCTCAATCCACGTATTAATCCCTGTGCTTCGATAGTTGTTAAGCCTCCAACCTCCGGTGTTCCTGTGCCAGGAGCGAACGAGGGATCAATACTGTCGATATCAAATGAAACATAGGTTGGGCCGTCGCCAATCACTCGTTTTACCTCAGTTATCACCTCTTCAACACCAAGTTTAGTGAACTCTTCTATATAAATAATGCGAATGCCATGTTTGGGGCCAAACTCCCAGCATTCCGCAGAGTTTGCAGCGCCCCGAATTCCAATCTGTATTGTTCGCTTAGGGTCAAGTAATTTCTCCTCAACAGCTCTCCTGAAGGGAGTTCCATGACTATATTTTGAATTCATCTCCTCATCGCAGCAGTCCGTATGTGCATCAATGTGAACCAGGCCAACAGGATGATCTGCTGCAATGGCTCTCATAATTGGCAAGGTGATGGAGTGATCCCCGCCGGCACTTAATGGAACAATCCCTGATTTATGAAGCCTCGCATAAAATGCTGTTATATCATCATGGCTGGCTGCAATATCAAATATCTGGTTGAAATGAACATCACCGACATCACCTATCCTGCATAATTCATATGGGTTTATTCGAGTGACATGGTGGATCGCACGCATCATGCTGGACATATCTCGTATCTGCCGGGGGCCTTGACGTGCACCCGATCTGGCTTCGACAGCCCCATCATAAGGTACTCCGACAAGGGCAATCTCCAAATTATCTAGATGAGTTGCAAAAGGAGTTCTCATAAATGTAGGGATTCCACAATAACGCGGCCCATTCATAGGGTTGTGCTTATTTTCTACCATATTGTCTACCTTCCCTTATATTCAATGGTATTGCTTTTGGAAATATCTGATTATCATCGTTTAATTCTATAATTTAAATATTGCTGTCAGATAATAGTTGAATCAGATTCTCAGATAGAAGCGCTTTTTCAACATCCCTTTCCAAGTTAAGGATAACAATTTTTTTCAGTTCATCTGCTGGATCTCCAAATGGAAAGTCTGATCCAAACATAATGCGCTTATGCCCATAAGTTTCAATGTAGTGCTGTATTTCATAAGCAGATGCCAGGGCAGTATCAGTATAAACATTGCGATTTCCCCACAGGCCGGCACGGACAATGGCATTGTAGCCACCGTTGAGTCCTCCGAGATGAGGGATAATCACCCGGGCATCCGGGGCATAGTCATTAATAAATTTAACCGTGTTTGAAAACTCTTCTTCCAGCACTATAGGCATATTTTTTTCTGTAATGACATCAATGGCACGTCTGCATTTCTCCGAGTCATAATGATAGACTGGTTCCGAGGGATGGCGATGCCATTTGATACCTTTGTGCTGAGGGGTTATTTGGTCTATGGCAAAGTCATTCCAGATGAAAAAATAGGGGATGACTTGAAGTTCTTTGTTGCCAATATTTAACAAGTATTGGTTGGCTTTGGTCCGCCGATCGATCCAATGGTCATTGTCCTGAAAATGAAAATCGTGGCGGTCATAGATTTCGGCTACCGGGGGGAATGCTGCTACACTCTTGATCCCTGTATGCCTGACATAGGAGAGATAGGACTCGAATGACTGGTCAAAAGAATTGTCCTGTATGCCGCAGTGAGCATGGGCGTCTATGACAACTGAATCATCCACATCCATTTTATAGGTTCCTTGAAAATAATCACACCCAAACTATATCCTTCCTTTTATTCTCGTAGTACACTAAGTTTAAATAATCAAGGTAAAATCTTGGTGTTAAAAAGTATTTCGCTTGAATTTTCCGATACAGGGACACAATCAAATAATATCTGTCTGCGACTCTCAAAGATAATTATCCCGTACGCAATTTTTCTTTGGCTCATTTGATTTCTCTTTTCAAGGTATTTTCAAAAGATATAGATGTATGAGAGAAGCGCATAGTGCTCTCTGACGGCCTATTTGTAAATTTCGATCTTTTTTAATGCTTCTATGATTTGTTCTCCGGCAGCCGGATCTTTATACGGCACCAGTTGTTCCCATTTTTCATTAGGAAGATTTTTGTTTTTTTCCAACGCTCTTTTTACAGCTTCCCGGGATTCCTCTTTCATCCCCTTGGCATCATAGGAAAAGGCCAGCAGCAGATATGAGGGCCAGAAACCGGGGTCCTGTTCCACTGCTTTCTCAAGGGTTGGAATGACCTGGTCATAATCCTGTGTTAGAAAATATGCATGTCCCAGACCATACATATACCAGACAGGATGTTTTGGATCCAGACGTATTGCTTTTATAAAAGTGAATGAAAGAAAATGTTTGGAAATTCATAAAAATATGCGTATTATAAAAATGATTTTGATGAACAAAAAATACATGTATCAATTAAGCCAAAAAAACACGCTATTGGAGCTTAAGTGAATTCCTAAAATGAATTTAGAAAATATCCTCATAGTGGATGCCGATCCTGCTACCAGACAGATGATTATCCAGATCATTGCGTCGCGTTGCCACACTTTTAAGACAGCCGAAAACGGCATGGAAGCCCTTGATCTTATAAAGAAAATAGATTTTGATATTGTCATTGCTGATATCAACGTCCCTATAATCAATGGTCTTGACCTGATGTCTGAAGTCAAAAAAATAAAACCGGAAACCGTTTTTATGATCCTTACCGGATACAGCCGGGACTATTCTTATGAGAGGGTCATAGGAGCGGGAGCCAAGGATTTTATTAAAAAACCATTTACCATTGAGGAACTCAAAAACAAGATAGTACGGATTATCGACGAACGTAAAATAAAAGAGGAAAACAAACGGCTTTTGATTCAACAGGCCGACCTGAACGTGCAGTTGAAGGCACTGCTATCTGTGGCTTCCGATCTGGCATCGGAATTGGAGTTTGACAGGAAAAACAATTTTAGGACACGATCCGTCTTATGTCTTCCCATTAAAAACCATAATGGAGAAGAAATCGGTGTTCTTCAGGTAATCAATAAAAAGAATAAAACGCGTTTTGATGCCAGGGATGAAATATTTTGTAAAGGGCTGACATCCTAGGGGGGGCGTTTTCAGCCGGAATATGTGGACGATGTGATCAATTCTCTGAATTCGTGACTTTGGAACAAATAAACATGGATGACAACAGCAGACGTTAAGG
>JAHJDU010000320.1 GCA_018812385.1 Pseudomonadota bacterium | reverse complement strand
TATTTTAAACATCCCTCTATCAATTTTTTCAATAATGGTTTTTCCATCTGTACTTTGAATATCCCAACCCCCTCTACCTAATGATGCGCTTAAAGTAACTATGATTGCTACCATACGCATAGCCAAACTTCTATCGAAAATTGCTATGCCCAATTGTACCAAAATTAAAATTGTACCCCCTACAATAAATATATTTAAAATAACTGCTTTCCAAAATGTACATCGTATTGTATCAGCCCGACCCTCGAAGTCATCTCTATTTTGCAATTCTTGAAACCACTTACTTCCAATTTTAAAGAATAGATTTTTAGAAATATATAATGTTAATCCAAGGAACAAGACTTTTAATTTTTCCAATTTCACCTCTTCTTCATGCGTTAGCGATTTTCCTTATAACTTTTCCCATGCCGTACATTCACTTGAATTACCATGAATATTTTCTGACCAGGACATATTGGCAATTCGTGAAATTAAACCCGATTCAAATTTGGCTATTTCTTTACCAATTTGTCCATGGACAGCAAGGGTTCTATCAGAACTCGCATTTATGCCACTCGCAAAGGTGAGGTAGACATCGGAATGGTATTTTATCAATTGAGAAATAACATAGTGACTATCAAATACTTTCCCTTTGGGGATTCCATTCAAAATTTCTGATATTGCATTTTGCATTTTCATTATCTCCTTCTTTATTGATTGCTACAAAAATCACCGGTGAAATCCGGTGCATTTTTAAGTTGGGATTTTAAATTTCTTAAATAAGTATTGGCTATTATAAACACCAAATCTTTAATATGAATGAATAGAACGCTGAGGCATATAGGTCCGATGGTTATGCAAATTGAAGTTTGAGTTTTTTTCCAAGAGCCACGGCAACATTTTCAAGAGTTAGAAGCGTTATTGAAGAATTTTTAGGATCGAGCAGTCTATCTACTGAAGACCGGCTTGTTTTCATCATTTTGGCCAGAGCCGTTTTTGAAATATTACGCAATTCCATTTCCTGCTTGATCTGATAAGCAAGTATGCGTTTGAGAGCGGTTGCTTCAGCTTCAGCCATCAATCCTTCCTCATGAAGGAAATCATCGAAACTACTTCCAATATGTTTATCTTTCATCCTTAATCCTCCTGATATTCTTTCAACCTTGAAAGAGCTGTCTTTAACTCGTTCTTCGGAATTTTCTGTGATTTCTTAATGAAACCATGTAATAAAACTATGACATTTCCGTCAACCGTGAATAATACTCTGGCAATTCCATTTGGAACCTTATGCAAAAGTGTACCAAAATTGGGGCAGTTGTCAAATGTTTTTATTTGTTTAAAATAATTGCAAGCATTTTGGATTAAATTTTTATATTATGGATTTTTAGAAATAACAGGTATCAGCACATACACCACTGGATTATTAATTTTTGTCGAAGATTTCAATATATCTCCCATATAAAAAGTTTCCGATCGGAAACTTTAAAAATCATTCTGTTTTATTTGAATTCAAAACCTCTTTTTTTTAAGAATGCTTTCATATGAGGACGTGCAGGACTGGTCATCATGACCGATATCTGATGTGTCCATGTATCTTCTCTGGAAGAATTGGAACGGTTTTGGTAATAAGCTTTACAGATTGCATTGTACTTTTCCAGGTCTGTGTTACTCTCCTGGTAGTACTCATCATTCAGGACCATACTGACCGGCAGCCTTGGTTTTTGTTCCTGGTTTTCATCCGGGTATCCAAGACACATGCCGAAAGTCGGGTAAACATGATCAGGAATTTTCAAAAGTTTACAAACGGTCTCAGGATCATTCCGAATACCGCCAATATAAACACCACCAAGACCCAGTGATTCAGCAGCGATCATAGCATTTTGAGCCGCAAGGGCTACATCCACCGTGGAGATGATGAACTGCTCGGTATACCCTGATACCATCTCTTTGTTTTCATACAGACAGGCAGTTTGAGCTCTCTTTAAATCAGCACAGAATACAAGGAACAGCGGACTTGTTTCTACCCATGGCTGGGGGCCTGCAAGGTCCGCAATCTGCTTTCGCGTTTTTTTGTTTTTTACATGGATCACAGTATAGGCCTGAATAAAATTTGATGTGGCTGCCCAGCCAGCCGCCTCAATAATGGCATGCACTTTTTCAATGCTGACCGTTTCCGGTTTAAACTTTCGAATTGAGCGATGGTTTTTCAACAGATCAATCACCTGGTTCATATGATTTATTCTCCTTTATTGATTTAATTCCATCTAATTTTTTTGATCGGTGATATCCCGGTGAAGCCGCCATGAACATTTCAAAATAACCGGCTCGACCGGTTCATTTTTCTTGTTGGGGCTTATTTCAAGCAAGGGCCAAACGTAGACCACCCCTCGCTAATTTTTTACATATCGACACCGCTGATGAATACCGGCTTTGTTGCATCCAATTTTCCTTTTTGAAGATCCTTAATGTAAATGTTTATTGCCGTGTCAATGCGCACAAATCCTTTCAGACTCTTTAACATTGGATTGTGCGGGTCACAGACGCAAAAAAGAAAATCAACACCTTTCTCAAGCATTTGATTATTTAAATGTTTTAGCAGTAGTGATAAATGAGCCGGGTCATTAAATCCTGAGAGGGTAACAATAATTTGTTCTAATGTATCCCCAGGTTTTATCATTGTAGGCATGAGTTTGAATAAACCGATAAATTTAAGCAACACTCCCATCATTTTCATTTTTGAACTAGTAGCATCTACCGTGATTTTCATCACTTGAGCCCAGTCTAGGTAGCCCAGAAAAGCTAAAATTTCACCGTTCTCCTCCAAGATTAAAAAATTGCCAATATCGTATCCTGGAGTTCGTTTGATAGATGAAGACAACACCTCAGCAGAAAGCGGTTCATGCATTTCATAGTTCTGCCATGTTTTATTTGCCAACGCGACCAATGCACCAAGATCTTCTTCTCGGGCTGCCCTAACCTGTTTTTCGGTTGCAGTGTTCATTTTTTTATATATTGCCAATCCTGGCATTATAATAGTGCGATAAAGATAAAAACCTCTGCGTTCTATATAGCGCATCGCTGGAATATTTTTTTCGATAACCAAAGTATAAAACAAAGAGGCTCCTTGCTGAGCCGCATATTCTTCACGATGTTGGTGAAGTTTACTGGCTACCCCTAATCGGCGGGATTCAGGCGCAACAAAAGCCTGAAATCCATAACCAACCAGTTTAATTTTGCCATTCACAATTACATTTTTGAAACCACAGGCTGTTGAACCTAAAATTTGATTCCCGTCACATGCAACATAAACTTTATACATTTCATATGCTTTGGCCCTTGAGAAGAAGTCAGGCGTATTGATTGCAGTAGCAACAAGATCAGTACCTTGTGGGCATTTGGATTGAAGGAATTGTAAGGCATCATTATCATCCGGGATGGCTTCTCGTATTTCCATATTTCCCCCTCCTTTTTGTGCATTGATCTGTTATGAACGCTAAGCTCTCCGGCGCGGTGAAGCCGTGTCGGGAGCAGCAATTTGTTAGCACTTGTCATATGAAATATGGATCAATTATCTTCAAATTCAATACATTCTCCCGATGGGCTATCATGGCCTTTAAGGACAGCGGCGATAGTGGCCGCACATGACCTATAAAAGAATTTTAAGGAACGTCCCGCATCTGTTTTTTGACATCGGCAACCAATTCCCGATGTCGATAATTACCAGGGTCTTCCGAAAGTGCTTTTTCTCCCCAATGAAGTGCATTTGGAAAATCCTTTTGCTGGCGGTAGTTTTCCGCAATGGCATACAGCACATCCTGCAGCGGTGCATTCCTGCTTTCAGGTGGAATATCCAATACCTTTTTGAAATCGGCCACGGCAACTTCATGATTCTTTTTAACAGTATAACAACTTCCCCGGCCGATAAGGCTCTCCTCGTCATACGGGTCCAGTTTCAAAGCGCGCGAGTAAAGCATAATCGCGTCGCCGATCCGTCCTTCGATTTCGGAAATCTTGCCCAGATAGAAGTAGGGGTTGTCACCATCCTCGTGACGATAAGCAGGATTTATCTTGACAACTGCCTCGAATGCCCGGACAGCACCAATCCCGTCCGGTTTGTTGAAACATCTTAAACCTTCATTAAACCAATCAGTCGCAGAAAGTAGTGTACTATCTTTATCCATATATATACCTCGCATTAACGAAGGTTATGCTGCTGCGCTGCTAAAGCTTCAGCGGTAACGTATAATCAGTCGATTGTCCATCCCGCGCCCGGTGTCCTGGTTCATGAAAATCTGCGGTTTATCCGCCAGCATTTTTTTGTTTGAATAGTATCTTCACTCCTCAAAATGCAGGTGAAGTATCTTGTACTGTATATCTATCTGAAAAAATGTTGCAACTGAGTTATGTTCGATTTTATAACTTCATTTAAATCTTTATATATCTTAGCCTCACCATAGTTTTTCTCATGTGCCAATATTAGGCCATTCAATTCTTTTTCCACAGCCCCACATATTTCTTTTGTTAATGTTTTCAATAGATTTGGCCGGACATTCATGTCCTTGGCAAACATCTCAAAAGAATGACCTTTAATCCGGTCGAGCCTGAAAGTTTGTCCAATCGCCATTGCAAATTTATTATCCAAAGGATACACCTGAGTCGAGACTAAGTCATAAAAGGGTGCCAACTCAAACCCATTGTTATGTAAAATCGAAAAATTTTTACCATGGACGTCATGGTTACCAATAATATAATTAAAAATCATCATACGTATAAACAGGAGCCTGTTCGTTACACCTTTACTTGACAAGTATTCATCAATTAATTCTCTGCATTCTGCAAATCCGGGCCCGCCTGCCTCTTGATATTTCCGCTCAGCCGGATACCCCATCGCTTGACAAAAATCCTCTTGGTGAATACGAACAATTTCTTTGTTAAATACCTGACGATCATATCGATCCACGACAAATAACTCATGACCACCAATTTTCATTATTCTTGAATTTGGAATTGGAAAACCTGATCGCTGTGCCAGTTCCATGCAAAAGGCTTCATTCCTTGGAATATCAGTAAAGCCAGCATTAATGGGTTTAATGATATGCGTCGTTGCAGAGCCTGAATTTTTCGGTAGATAAAATTGAGTTCCCTTAAGATAAACCGGTAATTTGTCCTGTGCTCCGGCCAGGGATAGTTTTGCCTTTTTCATTTCCGGATATAATTTATATTTCTCCGGATCAACCAGTATTTTATCAAGAGCGTCTATTAATTCTTGTGTAATGTTTTCATATTGACCAGGGGTGAAATCAGGCTTCTGATCTCCAGGTATGATAGAAAGTGCGCCTGCACAATCTTCTCCAAAGTTTTCTAAAAAGGAATATGTATCTTTTTTGTCAAATCTGTTACGGAATGCTAATATTGTTCTTGTGTCGCTTTCCGGAAGAAGATTTTCAAAAAAAGCAGTGCTGATACCCGGTGCAAATTTTTCTTTCCTACAAGGAAGTGAAAGGGAAACAGGAGAAGATTCATTTTCTATCCAATCTTGAGAATATTGAAATACGACTCTGCCTTTTTGGTGACGGTTTAATGTGCCGACTACTCGTTTATTCCATATAACTTGTAACCGGTCTTTCATTTTTCAGTCTCTATCGAATCTGGTGTCACATATAGTTTTAGACCTAAAGCGCGGAGCAGCGCAAACGCTTTATCCATCTGAATCGTCTCTTTCCCTCTTTCTACATCACTAATGAATTTCACACTTGTCCCTGTAATATCTGCTAAATCCGATTGCCTCATATTTTTCTTTTTCCTGGTATCTTGAATAGCTTTTCCAAGATATTTAACTAAGCGGACATGATACGGATATTGTATATTCTCTTTCATACACGCCTCGAATTCACCGTACGGTTAAAAACATGAATATTTGTTAAATTTCACAGTACAGTTAAATTGGTTGATTGTCAAGTTTCTTCACCGAGCGGTGAAACTAATATGGTCATTGCGATACTGGAGGTGCCGAACACCAAAATAACCGGTGAAATCCGGTGCATTTTGATGAAATGTCCCATGTAAAGGGTTCGATCTCAGGGCAGGGCGAAGACCGGCACCCTCCAACACTTTTTCACAGATGCGCTTCAGCTTAGGAATTAAATCCTGCGGCGGATTATTGTCTATGCCCTTTCTTTCAGCGATTTCCGATCGAATCAGTTCTCCAAGAGTAAAGTGTTCGGAAAGCTTTTCATTCCTATCCATATTTTATCTCCTAAAAAATTTAGAGCTTATTTTGGCATTGAAACTGTTCAGGCTTTGGGGTCCACCGTAGTTGTAAAATCATGTCACCAGACGGTTGCAATTGTGGGTTCACTGTCCCCACTTTTCTATCTCCAAGATTTTGGGGCAGATGCTCTTGTGATAAACATCAAGAATGCGAAATGGCTGCTCTTGCCATTTAATCTGGATTTCTGAATCCTTGGCTATCTCTTCCCGTTTGGCACATGTCAGATCAGCTAGTATCGTGTTGAACATGCCCATTGGCCCCTTCATTCAAAGTGTGAGGTATGCTATTTTTGAACCGAACAAGGAGCTTGATGGAACGGCAGCGTAATGCCAGTCTCTTTCCAAACTGAAGTTAGGCAAAATCAATTTATGTTTCCTCACTTGAGTTGCGCTTAGATAATAAATTATAGAGCCGAGCAAAGATCGCTCCAACAATAAGACCATCCACAAACGCCCATATAAGGCCTATAAAACTACCAGATGCGGATATACTATAGCCCCGATAAAGACGTCCAATTAAAGTTGGTTCCCCTGTTGCTCCGTCAAAAATAATAATCCACCAAGTCAGTATGAAAAGACCAAGACCCCAAAGTAATCCGCAAGTAAGTGAAAATGCTTTTACATTAAGCTTCATTTTGAACCTCCTTCTTGTTTTTATGCCCAACCTGAAAATAACCGGTGAAATCCGGCTCATTTTTGCGGTTGAAAAAATAACAACAGAGCGCAAAGAACGCTTCACCTTAGAATCATTACATATCGGCTGACAACCCCGAGAATCTTTTTTTTCTGCATGGCTGCCACAACCCCTGCATTAAATCGTTCTGAAGACAAGGGTGCCTGGATGATATGGGTGAGAGCCCAACCGGTTTTTTTGAAAATTTCATAATAGTTCACAACTAAAATACCCTGGCCAGGTTCTTCTTTATCAGCAGTGTTGGCATTTTGGCTAAATGG
>JAHJDU010000026.1 GCA_018812385.1 Pseudomonadota bacterium | reverse complement strand
TAAATGACTCCAGAGCAAAGGCATGGGGGAAACTTGTCTTTTATTGTTTTCTCATCTGGGTTTTTGGCTGGGTAGTGGGGCCTTATATAGAAAACAATATTTCCACATATAAACAGATTGTCCAGATTGTGGAAGAACGGGATATTGATTCTGCAGCTTATATGTATATGGATTCGGTTGGCTCCTATGATGGCGAATATTATCTGACTGATTCGTTCAAGCATTCCAAGCGCGATGACTACGGAATGACTAAGGCATTTTTTGCCGGTATCCTCTCCTGTTTTCTTATTCTCGGGTTTGGCTGGCGATTTATCATGAAATAAATCAATGGTATCAAAAGAAATTACTATGGATATGAATAACAAAGAACTCATACTGGCACATGAAAAAAAATTTGCTGCAATACTTGCCAGCCACGTGCTTGTTAAACCCAAACTCAGCGCATGGATGATTTTTATTCCGTTCATCTTTATCTTTTATTTTCAGGATTTTTCTGTTTATAAAAAACAGCGAAAAGAATTTTTGAGCAATTGGTTTCTCAGCAGGAAAAAGGCCTTGAATGAAGCCGAAGAGGCCATAGACGAAGGCAGAAAGCCAAACACACAACTTCTTGCAGACCAGGCAAACCTGAAAGCCAAGGTGTCGGGCACATATGACAGGCTTTTGAAAGTGATGGCGAATCATTATACCCTTTTGCTAAATGCCAAGGGAGATTCCTATGAGGGCCTTGTCAGATCTGCCTATGGAGGTCGTCAGGGGGAATATATTTTCTTTATCAACCAGTTGGCTGATGCTGAAATTGCATTAAACCAGGCCCTTGTTCCTCAGTTGAGCAAAATATCTGAAGGAGTGAAGACGACCATTAAAAAAATTGAAAAAGGGTCTGAGAAACTTCGACGTTTAGAGGCTGGTAAAATTTTTGAATCTGTAAAATAATCTTTCCCTTCCATGTCAGTATCTTCCAAAAAAATTATTTATGGATTATTCCATATGAATTATAAGAAGAATCCTATTTGTAAAAATAGTTGATCAGTCAACTATTTGTAAAATTCTGAAACCCGCATAAATCCTATAAGTGTCGTTTCTTACTATTCAATCGGCCTGTTTTTTTAATTAAAAATCAATTTTTTACTTGACAATGCAATTAGGCTATCGCTATGTAGTAGCTATGAAATAGATATAATAACAGGGTTATTTCCTAATAAGGCTCGTCTTATTTTCTAAGGAGGAGAGGGTTGTATGTCTTCAAATAAATTCTTAAAGCACGAAGGACCGTGGTCAGATGCAAATGATCCTTTGATGTGTTCTGATACCGGGGGTTGGCGAACTAAACGGCCGGTCGTTGATAAGGATAATTGCATTTTTTGCGGTTTTTGTGCAATTTATTGTCCCATCCAGATTATGGAAATGGTTGAAAATTCACATTTTTCTCCTGACCTGAGATTCTGTAAAGGGTGTGGGATCTGTGCCAAAGAATGTCCCAAAAATGCAATTTCCATGATAGCAGAGGGGGATTTTCAAAAATGAATACAAAAGCACATGCCAAAACTAAAGCAGGTTCACAGATTAAGGTTATAACCGGAAATGCCGCAGCAGCAATCGGAGCAAAACTTGCCCGTCCGGATGTGGTGGCAGCCTATCCGATTACTCCCCAGACAGAAATAATTGAGCAGATTTCCAAATTTCATGCAGATGGGGAAATGGATTGCGAGCTGATTACAGTTGAGGGTGAAAACTCAGCCATGAATGCTGTTATGGCGGCCTCCCTTGCCGGCGGAAGGGTGTTTACCGCTTCTTCCTCCTGGGGCCTTGTTTTCATGTATGATGCGATTCTTGCAACAGCCGGTGCCAGAGCACCAGTGGTCATGGTGAACGTCAATCGTGAGACACCGGGAATTATAGCAGTATCTTGCGGGCAGCAGGACATGATTTCCACAAGGGATGCCGGCTGGATTTTCCTTATTGCCGAGGATTGTCAGGAAGTTCTTGATCTTGTGCTCCAGGCTTATCGTCTGGCGGAAGATTACGATATCCAGGTGCCGGTCATGGTTCATTATGACGGGTTCTATCTTTCTTATCTGTCCGAAGGAGTAGACGTGCCCTTTCAGGAAGATGTTGACAGATTTTTATCTGTTTTAAATGATCAGCCGCAAAGAACCAAACTTGTACCCGGAGGGAAACTGGGCTGCGGTACCCATGGAATTCTTGGAGGGTATCTTGAGCTTCGGCACAAACACGTCTCTGCCCTGGAAAGATCCAAAGCCAAGTTTGAAGAGATAGATAAGGAGTTTCAAGAGATTTTTGGCCGCAGTTATGGCGGTCAGATTGAAGAATATAGAATGGATGATGCAGATGTGGTTCTGGTGGGTTCCGGGTCCATGTGCGGAACCATTAAGGCCGTTATTGATGAGAAAAGAGATGCAGGTGTCAAGGTCGGTCTTTTAAAGATAAGAATGTACAGGCCATTTCCCAGCGAAGTAATGGTTAAGGCTCTCAAGGGCAAAAAAGCCATTGGTGTGGTGGACAGGAGTCTTTGTTTTGGATTTAAGGGCGGTCCCATTTATACAGAGTTAAAAGCCTTTGAAACACAACTTGGCGGTTCAAAAATGATGAGTTTCATTGACGGTATTGCAAATACAGACATCACCAAAACCAATGTCGAGCAGATGATTGATGCGACCTGCGATCTTGCTGCGGGCAAAGACGTTCGTGAAGTAACATGGGTTTGCTATCCTGAAGCCCAGGAACCTGATTCCGAAAAAATGGGAGGGCTTTAACATGACAGAAAAAAAGAAAGGCAAACTGACAAAAGTTCTGGATTATCTGAAACATGAGGACCCCTTCTCAAAAGGCGTGGCATTCTGCCCTGGTTGCGGTCTTGAACTTTTATTGCGATTTATTCCACAAGTGCTGGGTAATGATATTGTCATCACAGGTACCCCATCCTGCTCTGCTCCTGTACTCCTTGGACAGAATAATCAGTCCTGGCATACACTTTCCTATTTTGGAACCTTGATGACAGGAGCTGCGGCAAATGCCACAGGCCTTGCCAGATATTATAAAAAAGCAGGTATCAAGAATACAGTGGTATGTTTCAACGGGGATGGAACAGCAGCCGATATCGGGTTTGGTAACCTGTCCGGTGCTGCAGAAAGAAATGAACCCTTTATTTATATCTGTTACGACAACGAAGGATACATGAATACGGGTATCCAGAAGAGCGGGACCACACCCTTTGGTGCGACCACGACTACAACTCCTTTTGGAACTGCTTCCAAAGGGAAAAATTTAAGAAGAATGAATCTGGGTTTGAAAATGGCCATGCACAAGATCCCCTATGCAGCCACGGCAACATTGAGTGACCTTGAAGATCTTGCCAAGAAACTGTTAAAAGCAAAAGAAGCCAAAGAAAGAGGATTTGCCTTTCTTCATGTTTTTGCTCCCTGCACAACGGGATGGGGATATGCACCGGAGAATACCATTGAAGTCTGTCGAAGGGCCGTTAAAACAAATTACTTTCCGCTCTGGGAAGCAGTTAACGGCAAAATCAGGATGACAAAAACCGTTAAAAAACCCCAGCACGTATCAACCTATACCGAGTTAATAAAAAAATTCGCTCATTTGAATGAAGCAGATCTTCAGATTCTTCAGGATGATATTGACTACGAATGCTGCATGTTGGGCGGGTTGAGTGTACTGGAAGGAGAATGTCAGCTTCCGGTATCTTCAGAAGATTAAAGGAGGATGCGATAATGAGTGAAGTCAGATTTCATGGCAGGGGGGGGCAGGGGGTTGTCACAACATCCAAGATTCTTGCCAATGCTTTTGCCAGAACAGGACAATTCGGTGCCAGTTTTCCCATGTTCGGGTTTGAAAGAAGGGGTGCTCCTGTTACTGCTTTTGGCAGATTTTCAGATAAACCTGTCAGAGAGAAAACAGCGATCTATAATCCGGATATTATAGTGGTACTTGATCCCAGCCAGAGAAGTTCTGAGGCAGTGTTTCAAGGATTGTTGCCTGGCGGTATGATGCTGTTGAATGATTCAGATAATACGATAAATGTCTCCCATGAAAATCTTAAAAAACTTGGGATTATTGACGCCAATAAAATTGCTTTGGAAGAAATTGGTCTTTCCATACCCAATACAGTGATTGTGGGAGCATTTGCAAAAATGTCAGGTCTGTTGGAAATTGAATCCTGCTGTGATGCTTTGCAGGATTATTTTTCTGGTAAAAAACTTTTAGCCAATATTGTCTGCGCAAAAAGAGGGTTTGAAGAGGTGGAATTGTTTGATTTATAATATTATTAACAAAGGAGCTGTTATGCCAAGATGGGGAATGGTAATCGACGTAAAAAGGTGTATAGCTTGCTGGGGCTGCACCATTGCATGTAAAGAGGAACATTTTCTTCCTCCCAGGGTATTCTTTAACAGGGTACTCATTGGAGAAACAGGAAAATTCCCGACATCCAGCAAGTTGATCTATCCGGTTCTTTGTAATCATTGCTCTGATGCTGCATGTGTGGAAGCATGCCCAACCGGTGCGACCTATATCAGGGAAGATGGCGTTGTGGCCGTTGACGATGAAAAATGTGTCGGCTGCAGAGCCTGTCTTGTCAGTTGTCCCTACCAGCAGAGAACCTATTATGATCAGAAAGTAAAAGATCGGGAGTATTTTCCAGGACAGGGTAAAACCGAGTTTGAACTGATTGGTGAAAAGCTTTATCCATTTAAAGTGGGCACAGTGATTAAATGCAATTTTTGTTCGGAAAGGGTTGATGAAGGCCTTAAAAAAGGTCTTACTCCTGGGAAGGATGATGATGCGACACCTGCATGCGTAAATGCTTGTCCGGTCGCCGCAAGGGTTTTTGGAGATCTTGATGATCCTGACAGTGAAATCAGCCGTCTGATCATGGAGAAAAAAGGTAAACAGCTCCGGAAAGAATTTGGTACTGAACCGGCAGTCTATTATATTGATTAATAAACAGGGGGAAACATGACCTATAAAACAGATGAAATTTGGGAAGACAAATGGGTAAATACCACCTGTGGCGTTTGTTATTGCGGCTGTGCTGCAAGGGTTCGGGTGGTTAACGGTGTGCCGGTAAAAATTGAAGGTATTTCAGAAAGTACCATGGGGGGAACGGGAGCCGGTCTTTGCGGTAAAGGAGCCGCAGGACTAATGTACTACCATGATCCCAACCGGATTAAAAAACCATTGAGACGTACCAATCCTGAAAAAGGTTTTGGTGTTGATCCCAAGTGGAAAGAAATTGAATGGGACGAGGCTCTTGAAGAGATTTCCACCCGCATGAAGAAGATCATGGAAGACAACCCTAACAAGATCCTCTTCACAAACCAGACCATGCGTGCAAGCGATGGTCCTCATAATCATCTTTATTTTTATGCAAAGGCTTTTGGCATACCAAACAATGGTAACTTTATCATTGGTGGCGGCAGTCTGCACTGCGGTAATGCTGCTCATATGCTGGGTGGATTAATCCATGGTGCATGGTCAATAGCACCTGACTGGCGATACACAAAATATGTTCTTAAATGGGGTTCCAGTAAAGGAACGGGTTCCGGACATTCAGCCATGATCAATGCAAGACTGAGAGCCGATGGTGTGAGACGCGGAATAAAAGAAATCGTTTTTGATCCAATGGGTAACTTTGCAGGTGGTAAGGCTACACAATGGGTTCCTATTCTTCCTGGAACTGACACTGCAGTCGGACTTGCCATAGCAAACTACATCCTCAATACCAGAGGAGAAATCGACGAACTTTATCTTAGAGCAAAGACAAACTTTGTTTATCTGATCCGGGAAGACGGAACTTTTATTCGGGATGAAAAAACTGACAAGCCTCTTGTCTTTGATGAAAAAGCAAAAAAGATAAAAGTCTTTGATGATGAATCCATAGCGTTTGAAGATTTTTCCCTTGAGGGTGACTATGAGTATAATGGCGAAAAATGTCGCCCTTGCTTTATGGCATTAAAAGAACATTTAAAACAATTCACCCCGGAATGGGCATCTAAAATAAGTACAGTTCCTGTAGCAACCATTCTTGAAGTTGCAAAGGGTTGGGTGGATAATGCCCAGATTGGATCCACCATTACAATAGAAGGACAAACATTTCCATTCCGACCAGTATCATCTGTAACATTCCGTGGTGCTCAGGGACATTCAAATGGTATACATCAGGTTGCTTCAATAGATCTTATCAGTCAGCTTGTTGGTGCTGAAGATGTGCCGGGTGGTACAATGGGTTGGCCATCTATTAGACGCAGATACCCTGGTGGTCAATACGAACGTATGCCTAAAGTAGGTAAAGATGGCGTTATTGTTCCTTCGGTATTTTATTCACATGATCCATGGCCTGTTCATTCACCAAGCTATCCATGCACCAATTCAGGCTGTGTTGAATTCTGGTCACATTCCACTCTTTCTCATATACCATATGTTAAAGAAAAAAATTATATTCAGGAAAAGTTTGGTGTTGAAAAAATCCAGCCTGAGATGATTTTCGGTATTGCTGTAAATTTTCTTATCAGTAATTCTGACTGGGAAGTTGCGCTTGAAAATTTTAAAGATTGTTTTGTAGTACTCAGTGATATATGGGTCAATGAGACTGATCAGGCGATCGGTGATATAATCCTTCCTGATACCTCTTATCTTGAAAAAGATACCTGGTCTTCTGAAATTGATAGTTTTTTCTTCAGTGGGAGCCCATCCTATGAAGACTGGTATGTTCATATGCAAAAACCTGTTGCAAAACCTATTGGTGAATCACGAGACTTTATGAACGTTTATCTGGATGTTGCAAATCGTGTTGGTGTTCTTGATAAATATCATGAACTCCTTAACAATTATTACAGTATTACAGATGAAAAATTTAAAATTAAACCGGGCGAAGTCTTAAGCTGGAAGGAAATTGGCGAAAAAGTTCTAACATGGGTTTATGGGGATGATAAAGAAAAAATTCAAGAACAAGGATTTGCAACCTGGCATAAACCCCTTGAAGATGTCTATTGGAGATGGAATATGCCTACAAGATGCCCGGTTTATATGGAATTTCTAATCCATGACAGAAGAGCTGCTGAAAAAATTATGAAAGATACCGGGTTTGAACTTGAAATGGATATGGATCAATATGGTCCGTTACCTAGCTGGTTCTGGCCAACATCTCACAAAGAACTTGATGATGAATATGATCTTTTAGCTTTTTCTTATCGGGATGTTCTCCACACAAATAACTCAACATTTCAAAATCCTTTAATTGATGAAGTCAGCCAGATGAGTCCTTATACTTTTACAATTACCTTGAATAAAGGCCTGGCAGATGAAAAAGGATTCAAAGATGGCGATATTATCTGGATGGAAAATAAATATGGCGTTAAAGAAAATGGTATTGTAAAAACAATGGAAGCGCAACATCCAAAAGTTCTCGGAGTTTGCGGACAAGGTGGCTTATGGGCAGACAAAAGACCTATTGCCAAGGGTAAGGGAAGTAATTTTTGCAAGCTGCTTCCATCATACTTGAGACACTATGACCCCATCACCGGAAATATTGAAACTTCTGTTGCTGTTAAAATTTACAAAGGATAGAAGGAGGATTGAACAATTATGAAACAAAGAAATGAGCTTGAAAAAATTATGTTCCATCCTACTGGCAGCGGCTTAAAGCCATACGAATGGATGATGCGGCCGACTGCTCAGACACAGTGGATTGATGACAAAGGTCTATTTCTGTGGCTGGCCTTCTTTTTCTCAGAAATCGGAGCAGGCCTTTATTTCATGTCCCTTTTTTATGAATATAAAGCCGGATTGATTCTTGGCTGGCTGATTACCCTGATCCTGGGGGGCATTATTCATGTACTGTATCTGGGTAACCCCTTGAGAGCCTGGCGAATGATTATGAAACCCAATACGTCGGAGTTGTCCCGGGGTATATGGATCATCGGTATTTTTGCAGTTCTGGGGTTTTTACAGATGGTGACAGCAGGCAGTTTTAATATGGTGTTTAATAGTATCATGGGAATTTTATGTCTTTTGATTATTTCCCATGGATTTGCCACCATGAATGTTGTCAGAGCGCTTCCTGCATGGAGTTCAACAATGGTTTTGCCATTGTCCGTCATTTCAGGCGTATGGATCGGTCAACAGATTTTGCAGTTCACGACTGCAGCTTCAGGCAATGCAGCCCTTGCATCAGGAATGGAAGTATGGGCAGAGGTATTTTTCTTTGCTTATTTTCTCTGCGTCGTGCTCTATGTCTGGGGGACCTGGCACAGTAATGAGATCGGAAAAGAATCCATTAAAATACAGGTAACCGGCGATCTTTCAAAGATCTCCCTTATTGGTGTTGGCGGATTAGGCATCCTCCTTCCACTGATTCTCACCCTGATTATGTGGGGCGGAGATACCAATGGTTTTTTGATCTTTTTAAGATTGGCTTTTGTCTTTGCAGGTGACCTTGCCCTTCGTTATGTCATAATGAAAAGTGCAGTGTATAAGCCATTGATTTAGACGATTGATTAAATCATAAGGGCAGGCAGGAACTTGATTTCTTTCCTGCCCTTTTTTATTTTCAGGACAAATAATTTTCATGTTGAAAATATTTATAAAAAGATATAATCTGGCTACAAAATAGATAAAAATAAGCTATATTACAAATAAATACAGGAAGGCGTATGTGGATACCTTAGAAGCCCAGATAAAGGGATGGGAAAGAAGGGGTATTTACGATGATCCCAATTTAACCCAAATTTTGAAAATGTACGAAGAATTAGGTTTTATGGTCAGGCTCGAACCATTCAGACCAGAGATGGAAGCCGGATGTACTGAATGCATAAAAGAAAATCCCAATAAATATAAAGTGCTTTATACAAAAAAAAATGGCTTGGAAGGCTTGGAATAAAAGGATGGATATTAAACAGTTTTTTGTGAAAATTAGGATATTATATGGCAGATAAAGAAAAAAGTATAGAAAACCAATCCATATCTCAGACCAAGGTAAAATTTGAAGTCTATGGTGAAGAGATGATTGAAAAAGAAGTAAAATCCAGTGGTAACAGCGGCAGAATTTATCTTCCGCCTAACTGGGTCGGGCATATAGTGAAGATCATAAAAGTAGAATAACAATGGAGGATTCTGTGGAAGACACAGTCAATATAAGAGAAATCACTCTTAATGATGCAGAGGCAATTCAAAATATAAGAAAGGCCATCTCAGAAGATGACGGGGAAGTTAATTTTGTAAAAATTATAGAGCAGCAGATATCTGAGGGCTCCAGGAAATCAAGCCTGGTTGCGGAAATTAACGGGGCTGTGGTTGGATATATGATCAGCGCAACCCTATATGCCGGGTTTGGGATTAAAAAAAGTGCCTGGATTATGGCCATTGGTGTTCATCCGGATTATATGGGACAGGGCATTGGATTGAAACTTGCCAGAAAAATCTGTGAAGTTTACAAAGACAAAGGAATTAAAAATATATACTCGTCTGTTCTCTGGGATTCCACAGATGTCCTTTCTTTTTTCAAAAAACTCGGGTTTGAGAGAAGCGAGTTTATCAACCTTAAAAAGAAATTATAATCAGAAAATACAATTGACAATATTAAACCCTTTAG
>JAHJDU010000319.1 GCA_018812385.1 Pseudomonadota bacterium | reverse complement strand
AGATCCGGGATCTTGCCAAAATAATGCTTAAAGAACCAGAATATATAGAGGTGACACCCAGCAATACAGCGGCAGAATCTATTGTCCAGAAAGTGCATCTGGTGGACCGGCCTGATAAACGAGCTCTTCTCATCCACCTTATCACCCAGGGACGCTGGACCCAGATACTGGTCTTTGTTCGCACAAAACACGGGGCAAACAAGCTTGTGGAAAAACTTTTGGAAAAAGGGATCAGTGCCGCTGCTCTGCACGGTAACAAGAGCCAGTCTGTCAGGACGCGTACCTTAAAAGAGTTCAAGAACGGTGAAATCCGCACCCTCGTGGCAACGGATGTGGCAGCACGGGGCCTTGATATCAGCAATCTGCCATATGTGGTCAATTATGATATGCCGGGTGTGCCTGAGGATTATGTTCACCGCATCGGTCGCACCGGCCGTGCAGGCGTAAGCGGTATTGCCATCTCCCTTGTCAGTCCCGAAGAAAAGGCTCATCTTAAGGCCATTGAAAAACTACTGAAGCAAAAAATTCCAAAGGAAGAAATTAGCGGCTATACCATGGGTGGCATAGTTCCGGATTTTGTTCTATTACGACCCAACAACCCGGTCAGCGAAAAAAAGGCAGACAAGGGCATAAAAGAGCTTGTCGAAAAAAGAAAAGTCAAAAAGCAGAAAGCGAAACCCCCTGCCGAAAAAACGACATTGAAACCCCGAACGGGCAGGAAAACAGAAAAAGCCGGGGGGAAAAACCCCCGAGCAAGAACGCACTTCCAACAATCGTCTAAAAAAGGCAGCCCCAGGGGTAAAAAATAATGAATTCCAGCCTTGGGGGACAGCGGAAATGATGGTGCTTAAAATTGATTTTTAAGACATTTCCCGGAATTCATCCATGGATCGTCCTCTGATAGCTTCAGCAATTTCAAAAACATAATCATAAATATGAAGCCCTTTGGATGATGCAATAATTTCACCGTTTTCAACGCCGATCTGTTCAGCACAATATTGTTTCATCATCTCAATGGCTGCAAGGTTTGCAGGGAATCCGCCAAATAAATCCCAGGATCTGAAATATGGGAAAAAATGAAGTTTCCCATCCTGGATTCGGGTATCAATGTGTCGAAGGCAGGGTGGATCAAGCAGTACCATATCGGTCGGCTGGCCAACCTGTAAAATCATCTGGTTGTTCCTGTGCCCCTTGTTTTTATAGGTCCAGATCATCATTTCCATCTGGTTTACAAAGTATCTGCCGTTTTCCTCAATTAAAATATTTCTATCTTCCCAGATTTCTTTTTCCTGTACCAGGATTTCCGTCAGCTTTTTATAATCATCGGGCAGATATTCAAAATCACATTTACAAATCCGCTGTCCATATGTATATGACTCTCCTTTTTTTTCCTCACCCGTCATGAGATACGGTAAATAATCATCCAGATAACCCTCTTCCACAGGATCAGGAAATCCCAGTGCCGGGTTTACCTTTGGCAACAAGGGAACACTTGACGGATGGGTGATATGGATAGTGATAAAATCAAACTCAAGTCTTTTCTGGCCTTCAAAAGATCCCCGATTAATGGTAAAGGCACGGCCCGCTTCGACACACCTGTAAAGGGTTTGAAACCAGGCGTCTGAAAGGCTTGTGGCTTTTATGAACAGCGGTTGTAACATGGGTTGCTCCTTGTTTAATTTTATCTGGTTATTTGAGTTTAAAATATATACTTAAATCCAGATTGTAACAACTATAATTTGTCAAATGTTCAGGCCCTGATCACAAAAAAAGTTATAAAAAAATCCTGGATATCATCTGCTGGATATCATCCAGGGTCCAAAAATTTAATTTTTGTTAATTCAATTTTTATTATTGACAAAGGACAATAATCGCATTAACATATGAACAATTGTTCAAATGAAGAGGTGATAAATGGATATATGTGATGAAAAATGCATTAACGAAAAAATGGTAAGGAAGACTGCAAAAACCATCCCCCAACGGGAAGTAATCGAGCAGATGGCCGATATATTTAAAGCTTTAAGTGACCCAAGCCGACTTAAAATCGTTCTTGCACTCTTAAACCAGGAGCATTGTGTCTGTGACATTGCCGTTATTTGCAATCACACCGATTCTGCCATTTCCCACCAGCTTCGAATATTAAGGACAATGAAAATTGTAAAGAACCGCAGAGAAGGTAAAAGCATTTACTACTCTATTGATGATGACCATGTCATCTCACTGATTAATATGAGTCTTGACCACGTCAGACACTGAAATTGAGGTATCCATCAACATGTCTATTATATATGAAATCTTAAAAGAATCCTGGCATATTTATCTTGATGTTGCGATCTATATGTTGTTTGGTTTTTTTGTTGCAGGCATCCTGTATGTTTTTTTCAAAGCCGATAAAATAAAACAATACCTTGGAACTGGTAAAATAAAACCCGTTATTTTAGCTGCACTCTTTGGCATCCCCATCCCTTTATGCTCCTGCGGTGTTGTCCCCGTTGCCACAAGCCTTAAAAAGCAGGGGGCCAATAGCGGGGCCGCCTTATCCTTTATGATTGCCACACCTGAGTCTGGTGTGGATTCCATTGCCGTGTCCTGGGCCATGCTGGACCCGATCATGACGGTGATTCGGCCCGTTGCCGGATTTATTACAGCGATTTCCACGGGAATTGCCCAAAACTTTTTCGGGAACGACGTTGAGCCTGATACACCCGATACAAAAAACATAAAAAAAGAGACCGGCGGCTGAGGCTGCTCAGAAAACAGCTGTGCAGTTGCACAAAAAGATAATGAAACACTGTCTGAAAAACTGATGCGAGGCCTTAAATATGCCTATGGAGAATTGCTCACCGATATTGCAAAGCCCTTTATCATTGGAATCTTCATTGCCGGTATCATCACTTTCTTTTTCCCGGATGATCTGACACTCTGGGCCAATGACCACAGATTTTTATCCATGCTGGTCATGCTGGCAGCCGGAATTCCAATGTATGTCTGTGCCACATCATCCACACCCATTGCCGCGGCCTTGATACTCAAAGGCCTGAACCCTGGAGCAGCGCTGGTATTTTTACTGGCCGGCCCTGCAACCAATGCTGCAACCATAAACATTGTAAAAAACATATTCAATACACGGGCACTTGTCATATATCTGTCCATGATTGCCATTTGTTCCCTTGCCATGGGATTTTTTGTTGATTTTTTGTATGAGGTATTAAATGTGCAGGCAAGTGCGGTTGTGGGGCAGGCTTCTGAACTTTTTCCAGAAAGTATCCAACTGATTGCGGCTGCCATACTCACAGGACTCATAGCCTTTAATATGGTATCAAATTTCCGGCAGCAGGATGGGCATGCGCACTCCCATTAGTGGATGGGGTCAGGCTTTCCTTATTGTGGTTTTTTATCAAAAACACAGAATAAAAAAGCCTGACCCTTTCTTTTTCTAGGACTCCTCAAGCTTGTGGCTGTCCTGCCAGGTCAGGTCCAGTTCATATATACTTTTTAATTCCTTAATTTTTTTCAGATTTTTTTCGCTGAAAGGAGCTTTGCCGTCAAAGGCATGCAGCACAATGCCTTCAATCAGGTTACCAAGGGACATATCATGGTATTCAGCAAGCCCCTTTAATACCTTTAGCAGCCTTTTTTCAATTCGAACGCCTGTCTGAACCCTTTCAACCTTACGCAACGGGTTTTGAGACAATTTTTCTTCCCCTGTCATCTTTTTTCTCCTTATACAGCATAAACGAAATAATACTCAATGCCATTAGTACCAACCCTGAAATCATGAGCAAAGCCTGATAATCATATTTTTCCAATAAAACCCCATAAACGATCATCGCACCGGGTATAGCCGCATTCCCCAAAGATCCTGCCACGGCAAAGACCCTTCCTGCAAATTTGTTATCAATGCTTTTTTGCAAAAGCGTCTTAAAGGAAATGCCTGCGCAGATAATGCAGCAGCCAAATAAAAATATCATGGCAAGAAAAAGGGACAGCAAAACCGTTTCATCCCCTTTAAAAAAGGATGCTGCAACATAGAGCAGCCCGATGAAAAAGACACTTGTAAAAAGTGTCGTTTTTTCCTTTCCAGAAATACTTTTAATACTCAAAACAATCGCCATTATAATGGTTCCAAGCCCTAACGCAGCCTGGAAAAATCCAAACGTTCTTGCCCCATCCCGACTAATCACATCGGCAATCACGGGTATAAACACTTCTATGGAACCCACAAAGAAATGGATGATCATCACCATAAACAAAAGGATCACCAACACCCTATTGGAAAAAATATAGTGATACCCCTGTTTCATATCCTCTAAAATCCCTGATTGTTCTTCCTTTTGTGCGCATTCAAGTTTAGGAGGAATATGAATAAAACATTCAAACCCGGCAGACACAATAAACGAAACCGCATTAATGACAAAGACCCAGAAATATCCAAACGCTGAAATAAAAATCCCCCCTAAAAAAGCCCCGGCAATGGTGGAAAATCCATTCACAAACTGGTGCTTTGAATTTGCCGAGGCCAGGTCTTTTTCATTGACTATCTGTGGAATTACAGAAGGTATGGCCGGGTCAAAAAAAGCGGCATTAACACTCAAGAGAGCCTGCATCAATAAAATCACATAAAAATTCATCATTTCAAGATAAAAAAGAAGGGCAAACAAAGCAATAATCAACCCCCGCAGCAAATCTGTTCCTACAATAATAAGTTTGCGGTTATACCGGTCAACAAAAGCGCCTGAAAAAAAACCAAGGACTAAAGAAGGAATTAAGGAAGCTGCTAGAACCGCACCCATCTTTGCCGAGGACCCCGTTGTTTTCAACACCCAGAAAGACAGGGCGATATAATGGAATTTATCCCCGATCTGTGAGACAAACTGGCCGGAAAGCAAATAAAAAAAATTTCGATTAATCATTATTAACAAGACTCCCAAAATAAGCTGAATCAAAATCAATATATTGTTACCAATGTACCCAAATAATGTCAAGATGTTTTTCAAAAGCTCGCAACCGATGCTTTACCTGAAACCGGTATTCGTGTATAGTAAATAAAGCTCGCACCACCTGTGAACGAAAAAAATTATAAACCAGTTCATTCATAAGGAGGATATCATGATCAAAGCCGAAGATATCATGGAAACAAATGTCATCTGTGTCTCCCCGGACACAGAGATACCCAGGGCCGTTGAAATCCTTTTAAACAATCATATCAACGGAGTCCCCGTAGTGAACGACAAACAAGAACTGGTGGGAATCCTGTGCCAGAGCGACCTGATCTTCCAGCAGAAAACAATGCCCATTCCCCCGATTTTTACCATCCTTGACAGCATAATCCCTTTGTCATCGTCCAAAAAACTGGAAGACACCCTGCGAAAAATTTCAGCTGCAACCGTTGACCAGGCCATGATCAAAAACCCAGTTGCAGTATCTGCTGATACCCCTTTATCTGAAATTGCAAGCCTTATGGTGGAAAAGCATTTTCACACCATCCCCGTGGTGGACGGCAAAAAACTTATAGGCATCATTGGCAAAGAAGATGTTTTAAAAACCCTGATACCAAACGAATAGCCCAACATTGACTTCAACATTTTCCATCCCCAATATCCGTTTGTTTATTGCTTTTAAAGTCTTTTTTAATTCAAGATTCTACTACCCCGTCTTTACCATTCTGTTCCTTGATTTCGGCCTGACCATAGCCCAGTTTTCCATCCTCAATGCTGTCTGGGCTGCCACCATCGTTCTTGCCGAAGTTCCTTCAGGGGCTCTGGCCGATATTATCGGGAGAAAACGCTTGCTGGTTTTTGCCACATCCATCATGATCATTGAGATTGGCATCATCAGTTTTATTCCAAAAACTAATCCTTTGCTTATTTTTATTGTTTTCCTGATCAACCGTGTCTTAAGCGGACTTGCAGAAGCTGCTGCCAGCGGAGCTGATGAGGCCATTGCCTATGATTCCCTGGCAGCAGAAGGCGATGTTCGCCAATGGGGCAGAGTGCTGGAAATCCTTGCGCGGTTTCAATCCATTGGATTTATTATTGCCATGAGTGTGGGAGCTGCTATTTATGATCCAAACCTGCTTGAAAAGGTTTGCCGGTTTTTCAGCCTTGCCATACCCTTTTCCCAGGAAACCACCATGCGGTTTCCCTTATACCTTACCTTGATTCTGGCAATCTGTGCATTTATCACCACCCTTAGAATGAAAGATCCAGATAAAAATCCTTGTTCAACGGATGTAAAAAAACCAAGGGTCCAACAGGCTTTCAGTCTCACACTCAAGGCTGGTCTCTGGATTTTAAAAACCCCATTTGCACTTTCCATAATTCTTTTCGGCATGCTGTTTGACGGCATTATCAGAATGGTCATCACCCTTTCCAGCCAGTACTACAGGATGATCGATTTGCCTGAATCCACTTTCGGCATTATTGGATCTTTTGTCGCCATGTTCGGGCTTGTGATTCCTAAAATGGCAAAAAAAATTGCAGAAAACCATTCCCCGACCTATGCCCTTTGGATCACAACCGGGTTAACATTTACAGGCCTTACCTTTATGAGCTTTTTCTGGCCCTATGCCGGATTGATCCCTGCGCTGATCACTTTTTCTGCCATGTACTTCACTGGTTTTTTTGTCAGTTTTTATATGAACCAGGTCACATCATCGGACCTGCGGGCAACGGTTTTAAGCTTTAAAGGTCTGGCCTATAATATTTCCTATGGCATTTTAGGCATTCTCTATGCCCTTGTTTTAAAAATCAAAAAACAGGGTCTTCCGGCAGAACCTGATGAAAATACCCTTTTTATGGATACCTTTTCCGGGTTCCCCATCACCTTTATTCTCTGGTTTACTATTTTAATGGCGGTATATTTTTTTGGCTTGAAAAAACCATTATGGAAATAATACTGGTAAACTACCGGTTTGGGTCTTTGCCTTGTTTGAACTTACCATTGAAAAGATGAGCTGGCGCCGCTGGCGGCAAGCTTTAAACTGAAATCTGCAAAATATTGTTTATTGCTCGCATTGGAGTCATAAAAAGCATGAAGTCCGATTTCATTGGGCTTGATGGTACTAAAATTTGTTGTTATCAAAGAATTGTCTAAAACAGGCTGGGGATTATTGTTGTTCCATTGAACAATTTTATAATTGCCATAAACCCAGTCAATTGTACCCAAAGGTATAGTGGAAGTTCCCTGAATAAATCCGGAAATATGATTTTGTCTTGTTCCACCCGGACCATCAAGTTTTTCTTCAAGCTTTAAAAAAATTGTTGACCAGTCTTTCAGGTCTGATCCATCAAGGACACCGTCGGAGGTGGTTAATTTTTTGTAATCTATCAAAAACAGATTTTGTGATGAATCTCTTTTTTCCCATAATACAATATAAACAGAATTATTCATGATCCCATTAAAACCGTTAAGAAGCACATTAGAAAACGGCCAGGTGGAATTTTTTGACTTGAAATAGGATATCCCATAAGATCGGAGGGTCCCCCATTTAGCCCAGTCTGGATTCTGTGGAGAAAGCCTGAATGAAATGCCGTGCATGAAATGATCTCCCTGACCTCCTGTTATTTCAAGTTTTATCTTAACCTGTGCTTCATAGCTCAGCAAATCATTGTTGTCAGTCCAGGCTTGAGCAAGATCAGGGTTGTCAGGGGTGGTCTTCCACCATCCAAGGCTTAAAAGTATTGGATAGTATAGCTGGATCTGGTTTTTCCCCTTGCCTTTTGTTCCTCCTTTATTGCCTTGAAGTCCAAGGTTGCCATTCCCATTCCCAAACCCTTTACCTTTACCGTATTTAATTTTAGGCCCCCCTGTAACGGTCCAGATGGGATTCAGAACAGGGTTGCCATTCTCGTCTGGCACTGTTAATCCTACTATATCAGTTAAATCACCCCCGCCTGACTTTGAAAAATTTGAGGTAAGGTCATATTTTGATTCAAACCATGATCCGGGATTGGCAATGCCCGTGGAATAAATAATTGTCCGGGAAGCATCTGCTGGATCCACCATGGTTCTAATAATAAAAGCATCTCCATCGGCCAGATTAAACTGGGTGCTGGCAGTGTAGGTTATATTGTTGGCCACATTTAATTTGGCATAATTGATGCCGGATTCTGCAAGATAATATGCCCTTGAATGGGCACTGGAAAAAAGCCCGGTCTGTATGGAGCCAGAGGTAAAATACATAGTGCCGGCACTCATAATTCCAATAATCGTAATAGCGGCAATAAGTCCGATGAGCATGGACCCTTTATTGTTATTATAACATTGTCCAGCATTGTCTTTTAATTGGTTCATTACCCCACCTTTTTTTGCTCAAGGTAGATTCCTTGGCGCTATTTTACTTGTAAATACTGAGGATATATTATCCACTCCGATAAGTTCCAGTGTAACCCCAATCAATATGCTAGAGCTGCTCCAGGTCGTAGCCGGGGTTGTATCATTATAAGCATCATAGTATTCAAGCTTAAAATTTTTCACCGAGTCAACAAGGGTATTTCCATTATTGGAAAAATCATCATACAAAAGGGGATCACCAGAGGCCCCTCCCCAGGACAATTTGTGGGTTTCAAGTATTCCGTTTCTATAAATAGCATAAATAATGGAAGTTGAAGTCCCCTGGCCAGATGTCACTGTGGTCAGGTTTCTAAACTCCTTTGAAATTCTTATCATTGCAAGCTGGCCTTTATAGGCAATTTCTGAATTCGTTTTTTGGGAAAAATAATTGTTAACAGCACTCATAATACCCATACTGCCAAAAAGAACAAGAAGTCCTGAAATAATCATGACAACGATTAACTCAATTAATGAAAAACCGGATTTATTGGAAATTAATTTAAACATAATCCATTCTATTGTTTATGGTATAGTGCTGTTAACCTTTCACTGGAACTTATTGATTCAATGGTCACTTTTAACAATTTCCCATTTTCTGGATCACCTGTGGGAGCTGTTTGTTCTGCATTGGCGACAAATTTAATAAACCGGTTATGGATCACCCTATAGGCACCATAACCATTATTCTGATTACTTCCTTCCGTTGCGCCAATGCTGGTTTGCAGCGGAATCAGGTCTAAAGTATGATTTTGGGAATAATCTGATGTAATATTTTCAATAATTTCATGGAGTTTTAAAGACTTAGCAAGATCAAATATCGGTAAAGGGCTCCTTACACTGGAAGTATAAACAAACTGGTACATCATGGTTGCAAAAATTGAAGCAATCACAATCACAACAATTAATTCAATCAATGTAAATCCATTATTATATGTTTTTAACTTCATAGCACCCTAATAAATAAAACCTGTTGTTTGGGTTATGGTCAGCGTACGTGGATTTCCCCCCTGCTTTCTTAATGTAATAACAATATCAGCATTTCCAGGGCTTCCAAGATCATCAAAGGTTATAGTTGTTGTGCCTGGGGTCGCGCTGATTCCGCTTGCAAAAGTATGTGTGGCAGAATTTTCATTGGGAAGATTCACAGGCGCAGTGGAACCATTTTTTTGAAGGATGTATGAGGTGCCGCCGCTTATTCTAATACCCCAGGATTGATTATGACTCATGGCCCTGATCTGGCTGTATCTAAGATGGGTTTTCAAGGTTTCTATTTCCATAACCACATCATAGACATCTGTTGAAGTCATTTTGGATACGGCAACAGCAGAAAGAATACCGACAATAACAAGCACGCATATGATTTCAACCATTGTAAAGCCATTTGGATTTACTGGCGCACTGAAAACTTGATATTTTCCAATTTCTTTCATATAATATCTGTATCGATTTATAAGAATTATGTCAATTCTTTTTAATATTGGGAAAAAAAGAATCTAAATTTTTATATTTTATTTT
>JAHJDU010000318.1 GCA_018812385.1 Pseudomonadota bacterium | reverse complement strand
TGTTTATTGCTTGCTGTTAATAAGCAATAGGCAACTCTTATACCAACAAGACAGTTGTTTATGGATATTATGTAATATCAGATAGTTATAAAGGTAAATTTTAATTAATAGGAGAAATATTCCATGGCAAACAAATATAATGGGGAGTTATTGCCCCAATTGAGTTTTAAGTTTGACGTAACTCGTTGATAATTCTTTTGTTTTGAGTTTTTGGGGCATATCGGCCCGAATAGGTCGTATATGTGCCCGAAAACCAATAAGAGGGTTGTAATGTCCAAACAAAAAGAGTTAAAGTTAGCGTAACGATGCAATTGCGATTAAATTAAATGGTTAATATTATAGGGACTTACTTTTGTCAATGAAAAGCCGACCTGCATTAAATCCAGTAAATATCCCTTGTATCCAGGCAGTTCTGTCGTGATATTGGCAAGCCCATGAAAAAGCCTGAATATTAAGGCTGATTTTAATATTTTAGTGGTATAGGTTTTGCTTAATAAATTTTATTGAATGTGTTGTGAATAGAGCCATAAACAGATAAAGGAGGTCTTATGAATCCCTATCAACAAGCTGTAACCGATGAAGAATTTCATACCAATGATGGACAGATACTGGGTGGTGTTGCAATCGGAATTATCTTATTCGGACAAGCCGGATATAGCTTTCCACCGGGAAGTGTGGAAAATGCCCTGACATTTAAATATCCTGTTTTGTTTCATGGCATTCATGCTGCTTCAGTTGATTCCGTTGTGTCTCCCAAGCTTGACCAGGATGTGATATCCCAACTGGTGGAAGCGGGTTTGTATTTAGAACAACAGGGGTGTCGGGCGATTATTGGTGCCTGTGGGTACTTTGCGAACTATCTGCCCGAAGTTGTTGAAAAACTGCATACCCCTTGTTTTTTTTCCAGTTTAATGCAGGTTCCGATGATTCTGAGTTCGCTTAGACCAAAACAGAAAATCGGTGTTCTCTGTGCAAATGGTAAAGTCTTAAAGTCAGCACCTGTATTAGCAAACTGTGGTATTCATGACCCTTCTCGATTGGTCATTGCCGGAGCTGAAGAACTCCCGGAAATGAAAAAAATACTGACTGGCGTTGGGCATTATAACACCTATAAACTGGAGCAGGGCTTAATCAATCTGGCAAAAGGTCTTGTCAAACAGGACCCGGATATTGGTGCTCTATTATTAGAGTGTACGCTTTTTCCAAGCCATGCCTGGGCGATTCAAAAGGAATTAAAATTACCGGTATTTGATTTTTCCACGCTGATTGACTGGGTGCATTCAGCCGTTGTACGCAAACAATTTTTTGGGTATATGTAAGCATAATAATTTAAGAAAGAATCCAATGAATGAAAAAATAAATAAAATTCATGATGCATCGATGAAAATCTTGAATAAGACAGGAATGCGTTTCCATCACCCGGAAATTTTGAACCTTTTGAAAAAAAATGGTGTAAAAATTGAAGGAGAAACTGCATTCTTCACGGAGAATCAAATCCTGGACTGGGTAGGAAAAGCACCGGATTATTTTAAGGTGTATGCCAGAAATCCAGCCCATGATTTTATTATCGGCGATACAAACGGTGTGAAACACATTGAATTTGCTCCCGGTTATGGCGCTCCCAATATTCTGGAAAGAAGTGGGAAGACCAGAAGGGCCGTCTTAAAGGATTATATTGAATTTACAAAGCTTGTGCATAGAAGCGACCAGTTTAAAGTAAACGGGGGGATTCTTGTTGAGCCCAGTGATATTAATTCCCAGAATAACCACGCAGTGATGCTCTATCATGTCATCACCCTGTCAGATAAATTTATCTTTGGCATGGAGGGAAGAAAAAGCCAGGTTGACATGACCATTGATATGGTCAAGATTTTGTTTGGCAGCCAAAGCGAGTTGATCAGCAAACCCAGAATCATGACCATCGTCAACACGCTGACTCCTCTGCGAATGGATCAAACCGCTCTTGATACAATTCTTGCCTATTCTTCCCACGGCCAACCCGTTATCATTACGCCAGCTGCTTCAGCCGGGTTCACAGGGCCCATCACCCTGGCCGGTGTCATTGCATTGAGTAACGCAGAAGCCCTTGCAGGAATAGCCGTAACACAAATGGTAAGGCAGGGCACACCGGTTGTCTACGGGTGTCAGTCAACTGCAGGAGACATGCGCACAGGAGCTTATGTTGTTGGAAATCCTGAACATGCCTTGTGTGTCAGATTTGCCTCAAAACTGGCAAGGCACTATGGATTACCCTGTCGTGGCGGCGGGGCACCCAGTGATGCCAAACAGGTGTCGGTCCAAAGCGGATATGAAAGTATGATGATTTTATTGACATGCGTTAAAGAAAACATCAATTATATTATTCATAGTGCTGGTATCATTGATAGTTTTAATTGTATGTCATTTGATAAATTTATTATCGATCTCGAGCTCTTGGATATGGTAAAGCGCATTCATCAGGATGTCCGAGTTGATGATGAAACCCTGGCACTTGATGTGATCCACCAGGTTGGTGTCGGTGGAGAGTATATGACTTCGGCACATACGGCCAAGCTATGTCGAAGGGAGATCTGGAGTCCGGATATTGGATTAAAAGGACCAAAAGCTTATGAAAATATAGATTCAGCTATTTTTGAAAAGATTGAACGAAAAAAAGACAAAATGCTGATGGAATACCAGCAACCACAACTTTCCGACAGCGTTCAATCGGAACTTGTTGCTTATCTTAAGGATAACGGTGTGGAAGAACGTTTCCTATACGCTGTATAATAACATACCACTTTATTTATGTGTTACAACATCAAGAGATCTAATTTTACGATATAGTGTTTTTCGATCAATATTTAAGTGTTCCGCAGTTTTCCCGCGATTCCACTGATATTTTTCCAATGCTTTTAAAATGATCTTTTTTTCTAATTGAACCAGGACTTCATCTAAGCCCTTTTTAGTACTTGAAACATCATTGCAAAAATTTTCATATGAATTAGTCTCCGTCTTGAATTTTTCAGTGATGAAATCAATTTCTCCAAGGGTTATATAACGAGATACTGCATTCTGTAGCTCTCTGACATTTCCAGGCCAATCATATCGTTGGAAGGCTTCCTTTATATTATTTGGAATTTTTACTTTTTGGGCACCCTTTTTTGGATATATATCTATGAAATGATCAATTAATAAGGGGATATCTTCTTTGTGCTCCCTCAAAGGCGGCAGGAATATGGATAAAATATGGATACGGTAATAAAAATCTTCTCTCA
>JAHJDU010000317.1 GCA_018812385.1 Pseudomonadota bacterium | reverse complement strand
GACAAAAGCTCAGCAACTGGAAAACGGGCTTTCTCAATACGTTCCCGGGTGGTCGGATCATCGTGGGCAGCACTTATAAAATAAAATTCTTTTTGAGTCTCATCCAGTAAAATTGTATTGGCGCTTTCGGTTTCAAGGAGTTCCTTGATTTCAGTGTTTACATAGAAAAGAAGTTTTCTCAAGTCTGGATACCGGGGAAGAGCTTGACTGATCCTGGCCATGACGTCACGATTGCGTTGGATTCTTTTTTCCATGGTTATATCTCTGAGGACAATTATCATGCCTTCAGGATTGTTGTTCTCATCCTTGTCCACACCTACTCGAAGCATCACATCTAATATTTTATCATCTTTTGTGAGCCGTTGGGTGCTTAATTCCAGGACATTTTTATGGGATGGCAGGGCTTTTATCTTGTTGGTGAGCTCGTCTTTAAGGGAATCAGGGACATATTGCTTTCCTTTTTTACCTTTTAATTCATCTAAACTCCAACCAAAGGTCTTGGTAAATGCAGGGTTTAGGTAGGTGATCAAACCCTTTTCATCCCTGACAATGACGGGGTAGGGCAAAAATTTTAAGAATCTTTTATAGTTTCTACTTGCCGACTTTGTAATTTGATTGGTTTCTTTGGCTTCCTGGGATTCTTTTTCCAAGGCTTCTTTTTCCAGGATTTTTATCTTAAGTTCTAATTTTTCATATGTGGGGTTTTGAACCATGGCATTACCTTATTAATGATATACAAAAATATAAATATTTGCAAAGATAGCTTTTATTACCAATTGCAGCCCATGCTGTAAAGAAAATTTTGTTTGATTTTTACATGATTTCAAGGTAAAGGCATTGTCTGAACATAAAAATTTTCAGATTTTAGTTCAAACACTAAATAGGAGAGAAAGGTGAACAGCGAATCAAACGGACAACACATTATTTTTATAATTATTTTAATATCCATCCTTTTTTTAAGCTATTATGCAATCCCTTTGCCTGAATCTGTGAACAGCATTCACAAAACATCAAAAAAGGCCCAGACAAAAGTTCTTTCTGATGAAACAGACAAAACAGGGTCAAAAAAAGAAATAGCAGGTGTGGAAAAACATGAAAAAAGCCCATCAGATACGGTTAAAGCCCCACCTGAAGACGTACCTGTTAAGCCCCAGATAACCAAATCTGAGATTAGCAAAGTGGAAGAACAAAAAGTTGAAACACAAAAACTTGTAACCCAAACGACTAAAGGGGGAAAAAATACTTTCGTAGATATTATCCTGATGAATAATCCCGGATATACAAAGCATACCAAAGGGATTGTACAATTTACCCATAAAAATCATGTGGAAAAATATTCAATTGCCTGTGGCAGATGTCACCATGATGAAGCAGGAAAGCCGCTGGAATTAACGATGACTGATAATGCCAAAGGATGTATGGAGTGTCATATTGAAACGGAAAAACCAAAAGGCGAAAAACTTGAGAAAAAAGAAAAAATAGCCAAATACCATTTTGAAGCCCTCCATGCCAATTGCATTGATTGCCATAAGGATTACAACAAGGAAAAAGGAGGTTACAAGGCCAAGGGGCCGGCACCGGCATCCTGCACCAATTGTCATCCAAAGGAATAAGCAAGGCTGTAAACCCGTTGGATTTAAGCAGATTTTAAAGGAACACTATTTTTTTTATAAGTTAGACTGGGGGTCTGGATATCAATTATCCTTTGGTCCAGATAATGGCTTTCCTTTTTTTCGGGATTATTTTCTGTAACGCTTCAATTTTGCCGAAAGTTAAGCAGTTTGCCATGCAGTGTTTGACGCAGGCAGGTTCCAATCCCTGTTTTACACGACCGGCACAAAAGATACAGGCCCTGGTAAAAGTGGGGATATTGGTAATAAACAATTTGTCATTGGGAAGGGTGTGGATGTATTCTGTTACTTCAACCCCTCCTACTTTCCCGGCAGGACGGGTGTATTCCTGTTTACACGCCACTTCACAGGTCTTACAGCCCGTACAATATTCATAGTCGATGAGCATTCCATAATCAGACATATCTATTATCCTTTCGCCTTATATACTTTGCACAGCATGGTCTTTATGGGAGCGCCCAATCCTGCTTTTCCCTCATGGGACATGGGAATAAGCTGGTTGACATTGACATCCCAGACACCGAACAATTCAGGTTCTCTGCCTTCTTTCTCCGGAAACCACCATCCATGTTCGGCCATGACAATATCCGGATGAATAACAGGCGTAACAAGGGCTTTTACCGTGATTTTTCCCAGCCAGTTTTCCACGCAGACCTTTTCACCATGGCTAATGCCGTATTTTAGGGCCGTATCCGGGTGGATTTCTAAGACCGGATCTCTTTGCTGTTCGCGAAGCCAGGGTATCTGCCGGTGTTCTGAGTGAAAAAAAGGTCCCATTCTTCGTCCCGTGCTGAGGATGAGCGGATACTCTTTAAACAGGTCTGGAGTACTGACAGGGCTGTAGGGTGGTTCTTCATGGTAGGGCAAAGGGTCAAGTTCCCATTTTTCAAGCCAGGAGGAATAAAGTTCTATTTTCCCCGATGGGGTCCTGAATCCAGGCTTTTTGTCCTGTCTGAGCAGTCCTTTTTCATACCTGAAGTAGGGTTTGCTGGGGTGGCCCTTGGGTGGGATCATCCAGGTCTTGTCACAAAGATCTTTATATGTCATGTCTGCGGATTTTAGAAGCGCGTCAAAGAGTTCATGAACATTGTCATAGGGAAAATCTTTCATGAACCGTTTACAAAGCTCAAGGTTGATTTCAATATCAGATTTGCACTCTTCCACTTCAACAACTTTTTTGATGGCCTGTAAGGGTACCCACCATGCTTTTAGCGAATCTTTTTCAAGAAAGGTTGCTGCGGGCAGAATTACATCACAGAGCATGGCTGTAGGTGTCATGAAAAGATCCACACAAACGGTAAAATCAAGTTTTTTAATGGCATCCCGCCATTTTTTTGGCTCCATGCCCGTGCAGGCTATGGGATTGGCTGTCTGTATCCACATGCCTTTGATGGGATATGGTTTATCTGAAAAAATCTGCTCCAGGACTTTATCGGGCTGGGCCCATGCCCTGAAATCCTTGATCGCACCATAATCATGGATGCCAATTCGTTTTTCCATCACATCCGGGGGAAGGCTTAGTATGGCACCGCCCGTATGATAGGGATAAGTCACTACATCATAGGCATACCGGGCAATGGCATTGCCGCCTGGGTTGTCAAGGTTGCCCGTGAGGCACCAGAGATGGTTTATGGCCTGGGAGGTTGGAACCGTTGACGGGATGGTGTCAATGGGAAGTCCCCAGTGAAGGGCAGAGGGTTTGCTTTTGGCATAGATGCGGGCGGCTTTTTTGATTTTATCCGGCGCAACCCAGGTGATTTTAGATACTTTTTCAGGTGTATACTGCTCAGCGTTTTCTTTATAAAGGGTCCATACAGTTTTTGCCCTTGCCTTTGAACCAGTGGCAAGGGTAAGGTCAAACGCTCCCTCAATTGATGGGCGTATATCACTCTTTTTATAAGCCTGCTCGTCAGAATCCCATACCACAAAACTGTCTGAAACAGGGTCGTGGGCAATGAAATTGGTGGCCAGGCCATTTGCGACAAGATCACTCTCTTTTAACAGGGCTGGTTTTTCCTGGTCAACTCTCACAAGAAACGGGGAATTGGTCCATTTTTCAATGAATTCCATATTGATCAGGTTTTCTTTGATCATGACATGGATAAATCCAAGGGCAAGGGCTGCATCAGTTCCAGGTCTTAACTGGAGCCAGAGTTTTGCCCTGGAGGCAATCCAGGTGCATCTGGGATCGATGACCAGAACTTCAGTGCCCCTTTTCATCAGATCAATATACCAGTGACCAAAAAACCCATCAGGGCAGGTTGCCGGAAGATTCTGACCCCAGATTGTGACGGTTTCAGGAATTTCGTATTCAGGATCATCATATCTTTTTTCATGCCACTGGGATGCATCCACCACGGCAAAATCCCCCTGGGTGATGGACATCATCATCAGGCGAGGCGTATAACAGGAGATGCCGGAAAGACCGAACATCCAGTTGGGACTTCCATAGGCATAGGCCAGCATGGATATCCAGCCGCCGATATCCCGACCCGTTCCCTGGTGGAAGATAACAGATTCCGGTCCATGGTCACCCCTTATTTTTTTCATCTTCTGTTCAATCAGGTCAAAGGCTTCATCCCATGAAATTTCTTCAAATTTGCCTTGCCCGCGCTCTCCGACCCTTTTTAACGGCTTTCTAAGCCGATCCTTATGGTACATGTATTGTGTCATGGAAAGACACCTGGAGCATAATCTTCCCTGGTTCCAGGGATGATCAGGATCTCCTTCCACCTTGATCACTTTATTGTCCTTTACATGAACCAGTATGCCACAGCCGCCATGACACCCCGGGCCGGGCGACCAGGTAGTGGTTTTGATTATTTTCACCCCATCATCTTTCATAATATTCTCCTTTCTGGTCTCCTACCGGATTTAAACTTATCTGGGTGACCATAGAACCATTCTTGGTTTTTTTTCAAGTTCGCAAGCCAGATCCATTAAATTTCCATAGGTCAGACAATTTGCCATGCAGTGTTTGACACAGGCCGGGTCAAGACCCTTTCGGGTACGTTTGGCGCACAGCACACAAAGCTCGGTGGGGAAGGGCAAAAAGGTGAGATATGCTTTGTCATTTGGCAAATCCTGTACGATTTCCATTACTTTTATACCGCTTAAAGGAGCTTGCCAGCCATGTTCCTGGCAGCAGGCAACAGTGCATGAAAAGCATCCTGTACAATATTCATAATCAATCAAAAGGCCGTTTTTGTTAGATTTTGCCATGTTCATCCTCCTTTACTTCTTTTCTTATCCTGCATAGAAGATGCTTGATGGGGGCTCCCAGCCCGTCTTTTCCCTGTTCATTCATTGGAATCAGCATATTGATATTGGATTCAAAGGTGTGAAACAAGGGATCATCCTTTTTTTCCGGGAACCACCACCCATGGGCAGCCATAACCATCCAGGGCGGAACAATCTTTGTCACTTTGGCCTTGAACCGGGCTTTTCCCATCCAGTTCTCGACAACAACCCATTCGCCGTTTGAGATATTATTTTTGCTTGCTGTGTCAGGATGGATTTCCACCACAGGGTCAGGATCAAGGGTTCTCAGCCATGGGATATTGCGGTGTTCTGCGTGAAAAAAGGCCGGTGACCGCCTGCCAGTACTAAGAATCAGCGGATAATCTTTAAACAGGTCCGGCCTTGAGACCGGGGTAAAGGGCGGCTCCTTAAAATAGGGCAATGCCGTAAGATCCCATTTTTCTCTTAAGGTAGAATAAAGTTCAAATTTTCCAGAGGGTGTGACAAAACCAGGCTTGCCGTCGGATCTCAGCAACCCTTTTTCATGGCGGAAATAGGGCCTTGACGTATGGTTTTCCGGGGGCAGGGCCCAGCCTTTTTTGGCAAGTTCATCAAAGCTCATTCCCGAGGGTTTAAGTATTTCATCAAAGAGATCATGAATGGTTTCCCATTTAAAATCCGGATCAAACCGTTTTGACAGCTCAAAGTTAATCTCCACATCAGGCTTGCACCCCTCCACTGTTACAGCCTTGTTAATGGTCTGCAAAGGCACCCACCAGGACCTTACCCCGTCTTTTTCAAGAAAGGTTGCAGCCGGCAGGATGATATCGGCATATCTCAAAGAAGGGGTCATGAACAAGTCAACTCCGACAATGAAATCCAGTTTTTCCAGGGCCTTTTGCCAGAGTTTGGGGTCCAGTCCAATGCCGGATAAAGGGTTACAGGTCTGCATCCACAATCCCTTGACAGGGTATGGCTTTTCGCTGAAAATCTGCTTAATGACCTTGTCGGTCTGGCACCGCCATATAAATTGATTGAACGGGCCATATTCATCTTTGCCGATGCGCGGTTTGTCCAGGGCCGGATCCTTTAATTTTATGACCCCTTCAGCACCGGGCAGGGCATAGGCAACGGCATTAAATGCCGACCGGGTAAAGACATTTCCACCAGGGACATCAAGGTTGCCCGTCAAAGCCCATAAAGCTGCGATGGCATGACACAATGGTGTGATTTCCGGGGTCATATCAATGGGAACCCCCCAGTGAATGGCAGCAGGTTTGGCTTTTGCATAAAATCTGGCAGCCTTTTCAATATCCCGTGCCGGCACAAGGGTGATTTCTTCGACTTTTTGGGGTGTATAGTCGCTACAGCTTTCCTGAAATTTATCCCAGGCAGTGATACAGGAAATGGTATTTCCATTTAAAAGATTTATTTTAAAAAGCCCTGTCAGTGATGGATTTGACTTGTCAATGGAATATTCCTGCTTAAGGGTGTTCCATATAACGAAAGTCTTTTTTTGAATATCAAAAACAACAAAATTATCCTTTGATCCGCCTTTTACAACATCAGATTCCCTTAATAATTTCCCTGTGTCATTTCTGACAAGTCTTGGTGCATCTGTAAAGGTTTCAAGGAAATTTTTATCATAAAGCTTTTCTTTAATGATGACATGTAAAAATCCAAGGGCAAGGGCAGCATCTGTTCCAGGTCTGATCTGGAGCCAGTATTTTGAACGGGAGGCAAAAAAGGAAAGTCTTGGATCAATGGTGATGATTTTTGTCCCTTTTTTCATCAGATCAATGATCCAGTGGCCAAACAAATTGTCAGGACAGGTGGCCGAGATATTATATCCCCATATAATCATGCATTCTGGCACCTTGTAGTCTGGGTGATCATAACGTCCCTCAAGCCACTGGGCTGCATCAAAGACACAATAATCTCCCTGGACGGTATCAAGGGCGGCAATCCTCGGGCTGTAACAGGCATTCCCACTCAAGGCAAACATGACATTGGGGCTGCCGAATGCATAGGCCAGCATGCAGATCCAGGGACCTATGTCCCTGCCTGTTCCCATTGAAAAAATCATGCTTTCAGGACCGAAATTATCCCGGATGGATTTCATCCGTTCTTCGATGATATCAAAGGCCTCGTCCCACGAAATTTTTTCAAATTGATCCTCTCCCCTTTTCCCAACCCGTTTGAGGGGCGATTTCAACCGGTCATGGTGATCGATATACTGGGTCATGGCAAGGGCTCTTGCGCAAAGACGACCCTGGTTCCAGGGGTGATCCGGGTCCCCTTCTATCTTTATCAGTTTATTGTCTTTAATATGGGCAAGAACGCCGCAGCCGCCGTGACATCCCGGGCCTGCCGACCAGGTGGTTGTTTTAACGATATTTGTTTTAGTTTTTTTCATTACATTCGTGTTTCTGCCCCGGCCAATTGTCCTGGACAGGCAAAAGTGGCCGGGGCTTTCAATTTTTATTAAATCAGATCAAAGTATTTTGGGTCCCAGCACATTTTATCCACAAGGGTATTCAGCCGTTCAGGATCATTATTGTGTTTAAATTTTGAGAAAACACAATCCTTTTGCGTGACATTGGCCTTTATGGCTTCAGCGCCGACTCTTTTGGCAACTTCCAGAGAGACTTTTCTGAACTGATCCAG
>JAHJDU010000316.1 GCA_018812385.1 Pseudomonadota bacterium | reverse complement strand
CTCTTCTGTCTGCTCCTTTTTAGGATCCAATACTTTGAAAATACTTGGTCAGGTAATGGGAACTTATATCCTGGCTGAATCAGAAGCAGGTTTGATGATGATTGATCAGCATGCAGCCCATGAAAGGATTGTCTATGAATCCTTAAAAAAAAGATATCTCTCCCTTGAAGTGATAAGCCAGAATTTGATTGTTCCGGAAATCCTTGAACTCAATTTTAAGGAATCAGATATCCTTGTTGATATTTCCCGGGATCTGGCCGGTCTTGGTATTATTATTGAGCCTTTTGGCCAAAACACCTTTGTAATAAAATCCATCCCGTCTATTATCGATGAAAAAGAAATAAAGCCAATTATAATAGAAATTATAGAAAAAATTCTTAAAGATAAAAATGATTTTTCAAAAGAAAACTGGCTTGAAGAATGCCTGATTTTGATGTCCTGCCACAGCGCTGTCCGGGCAAATAAATCTATGAATATAAAGGAAATGGAAAAACTTCTTGAAGATCTTGAAAAATGTGATAACCCAATGCATTGCCCCCATGGAAGGCCGACCATGATAACCATGAAAAAAAGTGAAATGGAAAAGCTGTTTAAAAGAGTTGTTTGATTACTGCGTATAATGTATATAATTGCCAAAATAAAAAAAACATGATTTTTAGAACCATATAAAGGAGTTGTATTTTGAAGCCCAATAAAATGATGAGAAACGCGTGGCTATTTGTTGTTGTTTTGTCAATTTTTACTATAGCCACTATCACCCCGGGCCTGGGTTCCCAGCCTAAAAAAGTCGCGGTAATTCCTTTTTCCATAAATTCTCCCCAGGACCTTGGTTTTTTGCAGGATGGCTTGTTTAACATGCTTTTTTCCAGATTGTCAGATCCGGGGAAAGTGGATGTAATGGATCGTGAAGCCATTGACAAGGTCATGGCAAAAGCCCGGGAATCTCTTGGAAGCAAAGGATCGCTAACTGAATCCAATGCCAGGATCATTGGTGCCAATATGGGGGTTGACTATGTCCTTTTTGGAAGCCTGACCCATTTTGGGGAGAGTGTCAGCCTGGATGCCAGCATGGTGGACATGGCCGGGGAAAAACCGACTTTAACCTTTTTTGAGCAGAGCAATAAAATGGGGGATGTTATTCCCATGGTTAATACCTTTAGCGGTGATATTAATTTAAAGGTATTTAACCGCAGCATTGCCAATGAGCTGTATGCAGGCCCAGGACCTAAGGGGGCCCCGTCACAGGGTGCCCTCCAGTATGCCGAGGAAGGGACTGACGGGAGCAGCGGTGGATTTATCAATCTACAGCAGGCGGATCAAATGGGGTTTCAGACACACTTGAAGTTTGATGGCCAGATCAATGCCCTTGCCATTGGAGATCTTAACAAAGATGGTAAAGTTCAGGTGGTGACAGCCACTGATGACGAGATTCTGATCTATAAACTTGAGGGAACCAGGCTTTTAATTGACAAAAAACTTGAATTCAGCTCCACCCACAGGATCATTTCCCTGGATATTGCTGATATCAATAAAAACGGGTACCCGGAAATATTTGTGACCAGTCTGAATATCCATAGAGAGGGACTCAAATCCTTCGTGCTGGAATATAACGGATCCACCTATACAACTCTGACAGAGGATGAATCCTATTATTTCAGGGTCATTGACGGGCCTGACAAAAGCAAAATTCTTCTGGGCCAGAAATCTGCCAACCATCCGTTTAAGGGCAAAATTTATACCATGAAGGCCACGGGCAGTCGGTATGTCACGGATAAAGAACTGAGAATGCCCAGAAGTGTTTCTGTTCTTTCCATCGCAAAGGGCCCTGTGACCGCCAAAGATGCTGCGGAATATGTATTGACCGATGAGAATGGACGGTTAATTAAGGCCACTGATACCGGAACAATTGACTGGAAAGGAGATGAACAATTTGGCGGCACAGCCCATTATTTTCTTCTCCCCAGAAATGATACTGATGCCTCCTTTCAGGAAAGGGTCTACTTTAATCCAAGGATTCTTTTTTTTGATGTTAATAATGACGGCACCCCAGAGATTTTTGCCGTGAGAAATGAGGAGCTGGGTGGTGGTGTCTTTGGCCGGTACAAACGGTTTACAAAGGGAAACCTTGAAATTCTTTCCTGGAACGGCATGGCCCTTGCCCCCGTGGCCAAAACCCGGTCTGTCCAGGGATGGATCAGTGATTTTGCCATTGCAGATATGGATGGAGACGGAAAAGATGAACTGGTGGTTTCTGCTGTAGGCAAATCAAAAATTCTTGCTGGAACAAAAGGGCAACCAGCCAGTATTATTTCCTATAAACTGGAATAGACAAAAAAAATGTAAAAAGGTGTTGACAAAAGATTTGAAACTGAATAAAGACTGTATGAACCTGGATGCTTTCGTTTAAAAGGAGCGCAAATGTCCGGGGCGGTTCAGGTGGTGAACCCTATGGTTTTAAAAAAAATTAAGGAGAAAAAGATGAAAAAATTAATTGTACTTATTGCTGCAATGGTACTGGTTGCAGGTTATGCATCCGCTGCAGAATGGAGTTTTTATGGAAGCGCCCGTATTGCAACTTTTATTGATGATGTCGACGGTGCTCCTGACACTGTATTTTCTGAAGGTCTTCAAGGTAACTCCCGTTTTGGTTTCAAATCTAAAGTAAGTGATGAACTGTCCGGCGCAATTGAAGTTGGTAATTCTTCTTCTACTTGGAATACTCGTATTGTTTGGGGCGAATGGAATTTTGGCGGCGGTTCTTTTGGTGTTGGCCAGCATTACTCTCCTCTGAATTTGTTCTACTCCAACCAGGTTTATGGTGGTGATCAAGACATGCTCAATTATGGTGGTGTTTACAGCGGTCGTGCTCCAATGCTAAGACTGAAATTTGGTAGTTTCGCGATTGCTGCAGTAAAACCTGCTGCCGGCAACATTGACATGCCGACAATAGAAGCCAGCTATTCACTTAAGTTTGACAAAGCGAACGTCCAGATTGCCGGTGCTTACGATGCAGGCCCTGATACCGGTGATGCTTCTTATGTAGTTGCAGTGGGTGCCAGCTTGAATCTTGGTCCAGTTTCCCTCGGCGGTGATGTCTATATGGGTGACAATGCTGAACAGCTGATATGGACTACTGGCGCGGGCGAAGATAACCTTGGTTATCTTATTGTTCTTGGTTTTAAAGCCAATGACATGGTCAGCTTTGAAGCTGGTTATGGTAATGCTGAAGGCGATGTTGCTGGAGCCACAGTTGATAATTACTCTTACTATGCGCAGGCTGTTATTACTCTGGCTCCTGGCGTATATGTAATTCCTGAAATTGGTGCAGTAAATAGTGGAAATACTGACTACTATGGCGCCAAATGGCAGATTAACTTCTAATTTGAATTAATTAGAAGTACCAGATTTAATACCACCTGAATCTATTAAGGCCTGGTAATGGGAATGACCCATTACCAGGCCTTTTTTTGTTTGCCATGCATGGGACAGCTGCCCTGAAAGATCATGATGCAAGGACCAATGCCATTAATGCGGTAAAGGCGGCCTTTGAAATTATTGATAGGAACAGGGCCTTTAACCGGTCCCTGGATCCAGACATAGGGCCCATTGATGTGAACATCGGGATTAATTCCGGTTCTGCCCTTGTGGGCATGACCCGGTTTTTTCCCTTCTTCGTGATCCAGGGCCTGAACCCACTCAAATCTCGAAAGTTGAGTAAATAAGTTGTGCAAATAATTGGGCATACGTTTTTGTCACCACTTGAAACATTTGCGCCATCAGAGAATATAGTTTTTCTGGCCGGATATTCATATCCCGGGCGAATTGTTTGAGCCGAAAAAATAACCTTGAAAACTATATCACAATGAAGTATAGTTAGATTTCTGAAGATGAAGAAACTTTCTAGCAAATGGTTTAAAAAATGGTCTAAAAAGGCCAAATTGAGCAATCAAATTTTATTGGATGCGATTATTACTTTAGAAGCAGGTCTATCAACAGTTGATTTAGGCCACCATTTGTTCAAAGTTCGTGTTAAGCGAGAACATAGTGGAAAAAGTTCAGCTTTTAGAAGAT
>JAHJDU010000315.1 GCA_018812385.1 Pseudomonadota bacterium | reverse complement strand
CTTGAAACCGGAGTGTACTACTGTACATGAGGATTTCAGGATTTTGCAGCAACGCAGTAGATGGGTGAGTTTTCGTTCAAACACTAAGTAAAAAGCCTTTTTAACTTAAGGAAAGAGTAGGCCTGCCAGTTTATTTAGATTCAGCTTTTCAAGAATATCTTTTCGGGGTACCCCATTTTTGTTAAAGCCTCTCATTTTATAAAATTCATTCAACATAAGGTCCATATCTGGAACGCTACCCTGGGTTGGACCATCTTTCATTGGCGTCATCAGACGTTCTGGAAGTTTGTCATCCACTGCCCTTGCACCAAAGAGATTTGAGAGCCCCCGTTTCAGATACCAGAGCTGCCTTCCGATTTTTAAAACTTCTGATATTGTATAATCAAAGCCCGTAACATAATTTACCATATTTATTGCATGTGTTGCATTCAAGGGAGATCCTCCCAGGTTACAGAATATGGCACTATTGGAAAAGAACATACCATAATCCTGGCATGCGATATTAAGTTTTGCGCGACCTTCACTACCTTCGGGCAGGTCTTCAGCCAGATCCGGAATTTCAGGGATAAACATGGATCCGCCTTCGATTTCAAAAGTCAGGCTTGCCTCGTGGCATGCTCCTCTGGGGGAAACTCCATAGGCCAACCCAAAACCATGAGCATTCCGGGGATCATGCATGGGAGCTTCAAGTCCTTTTACAGTAGTCAAAAACTTTGAAGCTTTATCTTCATCGATATGTTTTGCCGCTATTGCACTCCCTTCAGCAAGGATAGCGCCAAATCCTTCTTTTTTTCCTATCTTTTCAGCCATTGCAACAATGGCTTTAGAATTTCCCCATGTAAGAGACAGACCATCAGTATCTTTTTCATTAATCAACCCATTTTCAAAGCAATCTATGGCAAATGCAATGGTTGAGCCGCACGAGATAGTGTCCATTCCAAAACGATTGCAGATTTCATTTGCTTTGGCAACAGATTCAATAGAGGAATTCAGACACATGGTCCCAAAAGTCGCGATGGTTTCATATTCCGGACCAGGTCCTTTTTTCATTTTAAAGGGTCCATCTTTAACTTCGGCCTCTTTTTTACAGGCCACACCGCATCCAAAGCAGGTTTTGTTTCCGGCAAAAATTTTCTTTTCAATAGTTGCCGGGCCAAGTTCATCAATGAGCTCCCAATCGGTCATCTGCCAGTTTTTAATGGGAATATCTCCAAGAAGAACGCCAACATCCATATGAGCGGCTGTTCCGGAAGCGCTGATAGCGCTGATACCAATACTCTCTTGATACAATTGTTTAAGTTCCCTGCGAAGGGCTTTTAAGTTTTCCGGCTGGGCCACGGAAAGTTTACCTGATCCTGTTGCATAAATCGCCTTGAGTTTTTTAGCACCCCAAACTGCCCCAAGACCTGTTCGCCCGGCAACATGGCCCTTATTGTTGACAAGAGAAGCAAATCGAACCATTTTTTCACCGGCAGGGCCAATGGTCAATACCTGGCCTGATTTTCCGGATTCATCTTTCAGATCTTTTATCATGTTATCATTTACTATGTATGTATCCTGGCCCCAGTACTTAGTGGCATCCCGCAGTTCAACCTGATCGTCATTAATATAGATATAGACCGGTTTGGCAGAATTTCCTGTGATGGCTATGCCGTCATATCCTGCAAATTTCAGTGTTGCTCCAAAAAAACCACCAACATTGGCATCACCCCAAAAGCCGGTAAGGGGAGATTTTGCTCCCACAGTCCACCTGGCTACCGCGTTCATCTTCATCCCGGTCAAGGGGCCGGTCATGACAACAAAGGGGTTGTCGCCTGATAATGCTTCAAAGTCAGGTTTGTCATGAATAAGATCAAGAAAAATCCTTGTTCCAAAGCCCAGACCGCCAATATACTTCCTTGCAAACTCTGGATCCAGTGGTTTTGTTTCAATTTGGCCTGAAGATAAATCTACATACAAAATCTTTCCTGCATAGCCGTCCATATCAATTATCTCCTTTTGAATCTAATGAATATTGTATTGGCTATATCCATTCTCATCCAGGTATTTCGGATACATCGCATAAACTGGTTTTATTGCCGGCAAAAGTTTTAGTATTTTGGGAACCGGTCCCTTTGCCACCATCTGCCGCCGTGTTAATGCCATGGTTAGATTCACTTTTCCGTACCAGAATTTATGGGCAATATCGACTTTCATTTTCATTTCAACAATAGCCTTGGTCTCTGTATCACCAGGCCTGACCTCCACTTTATCACCAGAGCAGTCAATTAACAGTACACAATCCGGATCAGTATAATTAAACCTGACAATCAAATTTGATTTAAGCAGCTTGTCTGCTACCAGGGGTGTGTCGGCAATTAGATTAAAAAATCCGCCAAGGACTTTTTCAAATTTTTCACCACTTTCAAAAACAGCCATTTCTCTCTCCTTAATTGTTATAGGATTATGGAACTATCTAAATGTTAAAGAACAATATGCTAATATGCATTTTTTATGTGAACCAAAATTTCTTCAGCAACAACTTCGCGCGGGTTATAAATTGAAGTGCCATCTTCAACAGCTGCTTTTGCAATTTTTAATAGCTGATCTTCAGACACTCCGACATCCCTCAGCCTTAAAGGCAAGGCATCCAGCCTGTTCAACCGGGCGGTCAGTTTTTTCACTGCGAAAATTGCCTTTTGCGCTGCATTGTCAATGGATAATCCTGATATATCCTCACCCATGACAGGTGCAAGTCTTGCAAATTTTTCCTTGACCTGTTCAAAATTATATTCCATTCCATGGGACAGGAATATGGCATTTGCAATACCATGGGGAACACGGGCAAGACCGCCTATTGCATGAGCCATGCCGTGAACGCATCCGCACATGGAGTGTGAAAAGGCAATACCTGCCAGATTGGCACCTATCAACATACTGCCTCGTGCTTCAAGGTCATCGCCGTTTTCTGTAGCCCTGACAATATTATTGAAAATATGCTCGATCGCAGCAACAGACAGTGCATCCGTATGAGGTGATGAATCAATACCTACATATGCTTCCACTGCATGTGTTAAAGCGTCCATACCAGTGGATGCAGTTAGACCCGGTGGCATGGAACGTGTCATGACAGGATCGAGAACAGCAAGGTTTGGAAGAAGAAATTGATCGGAAAATGCTAACTTTGTTTTATTTTCCACATCATAGATAATTGCTGCAAGTGTACACTCACTACCCGTACCAGCTGTTGTGGGAATAACAACCAGAGGATTTAAAGGTTGTGTAAGTGTAGCCGCACCTGAGTAATCCTCGATAAGATCTCCACCCAAAGTAAATGTAAAGTTGGCTCCTTTGGCTGCATCGATCACACTGCCTCCGCCTAGGGCAATCAAACCTTTGGCCTTGGTTTCTGTAGCCAGTCTGCTGATCTCCTTAACACAGGTGATTGAGGCATCCTGTGGCACATCGAAAAATTCACCTGTTATTTCAATGCCTCCACTGAGCAGGGCATCCTTGACCTGCTTGACCAGGCCAAGTTTCTCGATAATTCTATCAGATACTATAAAAAATTTGTTTGTGCCTAACTCTTCAAGCTCATGCGTGAAATCAAGAGCAAGACCTTGGCCATAAATTACCTTTGTTCGATTTTGGAATTGATAAAATTCCGGCAGCATAAAGTCCTCCTTATGGATTTTTTACATCAGTATCTAAGTCGGCCAACCGACCGACTATTTTTCGAAACTAAAGCCAACCTATCAAAATGTCAAGTTCTAAAAAAAATTATGTTGGGAGCAAAACATTATCTTGATTTGTTTATTTTCTATTGAAATGGAACGGATATTGCTTTTATAATGGAAAGTGTTGTTCACCCAATGGACATTCATGCAACCAAACTTTAATACAAAGGAAACGGACAATGGCAAAAGACCTCTATTTTACAAAGGAACATCAACTAGTTAGAAAGGCTGTGGCGGATTTTATCAAAAAAGAGATCAACCCCAATGTTGACGAATGGGAAGAAGCCGGCCTGATCCCTCTCCATGACATCTTTAAAAAAATGGGTGAACTGGGCTTCTTGGGTATCAGATACGATACAAAATACGGGGGAGAGGGCCTTGACTATTGGTATGAACTCGTTTTTCTAGAAGAAATAGCCAAAATTCAGGCAGGCGGCGTTGCCCTGGCCATGATGGTCCAGACCAGCATGGCCACCCCGGCCATCTATGATTTTGGAAGCGAATATCTCAAGAAAACCTATCTTGAACCGGCACTCAAAGGAAGAATGGTGTCAGCTATTGCCGTCACAGAATCCGATGCCGGATCAGATGTGGCAGCCTTGAAAACCTTTGCGAAAAAAGAGGGGGACCACTACCGCCTCAACGGCTCGAAAACCTATATCACCAACGGTACCCAGGCCGATTTTCTAACCCTTCTTGCCCGGACAAGCGAAGATCCAGGCTACCACAGTTTCAGCCTCTTTGTTGTCCCCACCGACATCAAGGGATTTCATGTGAGCAAAAAACTTGACAAGCTGGGCATGCGCAGCAGCGACACGGCTGAACTCTTTTTTGACAATATGAAAATACCGGCCGAAAACCTGATTGGGCAGGAAGGGGAAGGATTTATCCAGCAGATGATGCAGTTCCAGCATGAACGGTTCAGTGCCCTCCCCCTGGCCTATGGAACCGCTGAAATGATTATCAAGGAGACCGTGGGCTACCTGAAACAGCGAATTGTCTTTGGAAAACCCTTGATTAAAAAACAGGTTATCCGTCATAACCTTGCTCAGTGGGGGGCTGAAATTCTGGCGGTGAAACAGCTGACCTATCATATTGTTCGGCTGAAAATGGCAGGTCAGGATGTCACAAAGGAAGTTTCCATGGGTAAACTTCTGGCTGCCCAGCTGGTTCAGAAAGTCGCCGACGGCTGCCTCCAGTATTATGGGGGATCGGGATTCATCAATGAGATGAGGATATCAAGATTTTTCAGGGATTCCAGACTGATATCCGTGGGCGGGGGGGCAGACGAGGTAATGAAAGATATCATTGCAAAACTGGAGGGGTACTAGCCGCTCAATGCGTAAACTAAAAGGTTTTTCACGTTTTTTGAAGACATGTATCAGATGATTTGCAAAACAAATATGAGGGAGAGTAAACAATGGTCCACCAACTTGCTGACAGGCGTGATGTTGATTTTGTTGTATTTGAGCAGATTGAGAGCGAAAAAATTTTAAAAAATGAAAAATTTAACGGCCTCAACAGAAAAGCCCTGGAACTGGTCATTACAGAAGCCCGGAAATTGTCCATCAAGGAGATTCTCCCCACCAACGTTCTGGGTGATAGAGAGGGCGTCCGGTTTGAAAACGGTGAGGTCAAGGTTCCCGACTCTTTCCACAAGATCTACAAACTCTATTGCCAGGGGGAGTGGATAGCGACCATGGATGATGTTAACGTCGGTGGTCAGGGCATGCCAGCGATTATCTGGGCAGCGGTGTCAGAATATTTTGTCAGCGCCAACCTGGCCTTTATCATGTATCCGGCACTCTGCCACGGCATCGGAAAGGTGGTTGAAACCTATGGGACCGACGAACAAAAGGCCTTGTATCTTGAAAAATTATATACGGGCCAATGGGGGGGGGCCATGCTTCTCACCGAACCCCATGCCGGCTCCGATGTTGGAGAGCTTTCCTGTGAGGCCGTAAAAAATGATGACAAAACCTATTCCATTGTGGGCAACAAGATCTTTATCACAGGCGGAGAACATAACCTGACAAAAAATATTATCCACCTTGTCCTGGCACGAATCAAAGGGGCTCCTCCGGGGAGCCGTGGGGTTTCTCTTTTTATTGTCCCCAAGATAAGTGTCAACCCCGACGGCAGCCTGGGGGATGCCAATGATGTGGTCTGCACGGGCGTAGAGGAGAAGATGGGCATCCATGGCAGTGCCACATGCAGCATGAGCCTCGGAAGCAAAGGAAATTGCCGGGGCATGTTGATCGGTGAGGAAAACAAAGGCATGAAGGCCATGTTCTGCCTGATGAATGAGGCTCGGATTGGTGTAGCCATACAAGGACAGGCGCTTGCCGGAGCAGCTTATGCCCATGCCCTCACCCATGCCAAGGAGAGGTGCCAGGGGAAAAACCTGCTTAAGATTTTTGATCCCACCGCCGTCCAGGTGCCCATCATACAGCACCCGGATGTAAAACGGATGCTCATTTGGATGAAGGCCAATGTTGAAGGCATGCGGAGCCTGATCTATTATACTGCCAACTGCCTTGACCTGGAAGCGTTTGAAGAAAAAGAAGAAGATCGGGAGAAATATAAAGGCTTGATTGAATTTCTCACCCCTATCCTCAAGTGTTATTGTTCCGAGAAAAGTTTTGATGTCTGTGCCCAGGCCCTGCAAGTATTCGGTGGATACGGTTTCACCACGGAATACCCGATGGAGCAATACCTCAGGGATAGCAAAATAACCACCATTTACGAAGGCACAAGCGGTATCCAGTCCATGGATCTTCTCGGTCGAAAACTTGGAATGAAAAATGGAAAGTGCTTTATGGATCTTTTGGGGGAAATGCAGGCAAGTATTGTCCAGGCCAGGGAAATAGCCGGGATCAGAAATCTGGCAGACAAGCTTGAGCGCGCTGTCAATCGTTCAAGCGAAGTAGGGCTTCATTTAGGCACCCTGGCCATGGGGCCGGATTTGATGGTCGCCTTTACTTTTTCCCATCCCTTTCTCATGGCCCTGGGTGATGTGACAATGGCCTGGATGCACCTTCAAAGGGCCATAAAAGCGGTTCCAGAGCTGCAAAAACTGGTCGGCAGTCTTGACCCCCAGGACCGGAGAAAAAAGGCGGAAACCAACAAACGAGTCGCATTTTACGAAGGCGTGTTTTGCACGGCCCAGTTTTTTATCAATTCAGAATTGCCAGTCACCATGGGAAAATTCGATGCCATTGCCGCCAGTGACGATGCAGCCATGGGAATTCCTGAAGTTTCCTTCGGGACCTGAAAATCAAAGGGGGTTATTAAAAATTGAATTTTATGGAGCTGCGATTGATTATTTCGTCTTTCATTTCCAGTGTCAGGTCATTGAAATATGCTGAGTATCCGGAAACTCTTACCAGCAAATTTGGATACAGCTCAGGATTATTCCGTGCCTGAATAAGAATTTTTGGGTCCAGGACATTTACCTGCGCTTGCATTCCTCCCCTGCGGAAATATGTTTTTAATATACTTCCCATGGCAGCTTTACCCTGCTTATCACGCAATACATGGTGGTCGAACTTAATATTAAGATTTATTCCATTGGCTATTTCTGTGAAATCAAAACGGTTGATTGAATTAAGAAGGGCAGTTGGGCCTTTTTTATCCATTCCGTTTGCCGGAGATATACCAGATGCAAAGCTTTCACCCTTTCTTCTCCCGCTGGGGAGGGTACCCGTGATTTTGCCCCAGTGTACATGAGAAGTTACAGAGTAAAGACCAACCACGTATTTGCCGCCCCTGGTATTATTGCCAAAACTGTTTAATACTTTTATAAACTGATCCACAACGTACAGGGTCCATTTGTCGACTTTAGCTTCATCGTTACCGAATTTTCCCAGGCCTTTCAAGTAGGCGAATAGTTTTACGTCGTTGATATTCAGTTTCAATTGTTTGACAAGATCGGGAAGGGATACGACCTTGTCTATAAAAACCGCTTTATCGATTGCGTATAGTGCATCCCCCGTATCAGCCGGGGCAACGCATTGAATGCCCGAAAAATTATAAAGAGCCCCCCCTGCTGTGGAACATTTTCCCGAATTCAGACAGCCTTCCAGAAGCGCGCTTGTAAGGGGAGTAGGATGATTTCTTCTGTTTGAAAGCTCAATCGCCTGAAGATCCAGTTTAAGCTTTCCCATTTGATATTTCAGTTGGGATTCGAAAGCGTCTTTTACCTCTTTCATTGAATTCATCTTTGCGACAGGCTTTGTCCTATCTCCTGAACGAATTACAGAACCAAATCTTCTACCTTGGTTCAGAGCCATTTCAAGAATAATCGGCACATTGAACAGTGCCGCATCAGTTGATGAGAAACTCTTCCCTTGGGAGACCGGTTCTACACATCCTACGGCTGTGTAATTCCTGGCGTCCTTTATGTCGTACCCGTGCTTCTTCATTGTTTCCACAATCACATCATCATTATACAGGGCAGGGGAGTTTGCGCCAGATCCGAGAATGGTGTTTATCCTGTCAATATATTTAGCAGGCGAATTTGCATGTATACGAGCATGAAAGTTCGGTTGTCTCATACGTAATTCGTCCATGACTTCTAGAAATATATAGCTGAGTTCATTAACAGAGTCCTTACCATCTGAATCAACACCGCCAATTGTCACAACCTGGCCGTTGAACAGGCCGCCGTGAAATTTAATGACATGCTCTGAATTTACCGAGACTATTTCACACAACTTCACTGCAAAGGAGGCAATCAGCTCCTTTGCCCCATCCCTTGTTAGAGAAGCATTCTCAATATCATTTCTGTAATAGGGATAAAGATACGAGTCCATCCTACCTGGACAAACCGAGTTGTCCATACTCTCTAAATTGAGAGCAATTTGAGCAAAGAATAGAGATTGAATGGCTTCATAAAAGGAGCGGGCACTATTTTTTGGAACATTTCCACACACAATGGCGATTTCTTCCAGTTCCCTCTTTCTTGCAGGATCTGGTTCGTTACCGGCCATTTGAGCTGCTCGTTTGGCATAGCGCTCACCAAAAAGGGACAGGGACTCGGCCGAAATTTTGACTCCTTCATGGAAGTTCCATTCTTCAGATCCTTTTTCAACGCCTTTTTGGAAAGCATCAGCTTCGGATATTATCCCGTTGGTTCCAATCTTTAAGAGCTTTTCATAGTCAGGCGCAAAATGAGAAACACCGCCGGATTCGTTTATTAAATAAAAGTGAGCATTCATTTGATTCAGCAATAGGCGTATCTTTTTTACGGGCGATCTATAGGCTTTAATCCCTAAGAAGCGAAACATCCAAAAAGGTACTATTCGGAGGAGTTTAAATATTTCTTGATTTGAAATATTGAGGGGATTGGTCTTTCTCTTATTGAATTTAAATATGTCAAGCATCATGGGGAGACCTGCAAGTTCAGGATAGATCGAGCCGCCAACCCTTTTTGAAGTATAGTTTCCAACTATTAATTCATCCGGATAGATGTGTATTGTCTTTTTTAAAAGCACTGCTCTCAATGCCTCGGCAATTTGAATATGAATTGGTTTTTTTTTATTTTTTGATTTCTTGTTGTAATCTGTCCATATTAAAGAGCGTTCCGTGCATATGGAAGGTCTATAATTCTGGACTGCATCCTTAAGTCTTGTTATTCGTTCTATGCTTGGAATTGTTTTATTTTCACTACTCGTAGATGATGGCATTTATTCCCTCTTTGAAAAATATTTGTTTTATATGTAAAAGATTGTCACTTGTTTGTGTTTTCTGAAACATGGGTTTGATTCGGGTATTCAGCCTTGGGATTTTTGACTCCCACATGTTGTGATATGGTAAGCAATGTATTGTTTCCTGTCCGTGATTCTTAAGAAAATGGGCCGTTGCAATAATATTGTTCTGATCATCATTAACTCCCGGTATCACTGGAAACCTTACCTGAAGTCCTTTAAATTCAACAGATAGCTGTGAAAGATTCTTTAATATCAGGTCATTGTCTTGTCCTGTATATAGTTTATGAAAGGCGCTATCCATATGCTTAAGGTCAAAATATATAATATTAAGATAAGGGATAAGGTTTATCATTTGCTCCCATTTGAAGAAACCACAAGTTTCCATAGTTATATGGATGGACTCGTTTCTAATCGCCGGAAGGAGGACTTGAAGGAATTTTGAGTAAATCATGGGTTCCCCTCCGGAAAGTGTCACTCCACCTCCCGAGTCGTCAAAATAGTCCTTGTCCCTTTTTATCTCTTCTATCAAAGTTTCAATATCCCATGGTTTGCCAATCATTCCAATAGCCTTATGAACACAGCCGGGAACACAACTTCCGCAAACATCACATTTTGAATAATCTATTCTTTCACTTATATTTTCAATAATGGCGCCCCGGGTGCAAGCAGCCATACAATCAAAACATCGTGCACAGGATTCTGTATAAAATGCAATTTCAGGTATTGCCTTGTGTGATTCCGGGTTTTGGCACCACATGCAGGAAAGAGGACATCCTTTAAAAAAAATAGTAGTTCTTATACCAGGGCCGTCATGCAGAGAAAAGCGCTGAATATCAAATATGACTGCACTATCAGAAAGGAATGTCATTGGCATAGTGTCTCAAAAATATATTCTCCCAGCCCCTTTTTTTGACGCGATAATATCGGGAACGTTCACCAGCCACGCTCATTTCTTCAACAAGTTTTGATTGGAGAAGTAATTTCATCATGCTACTGACGGAACTTTTGGTAATTTAGATAGGAACACGGTTTTTGTCAATAGAAGTTTAGATTTCAAGTTCCTTGTAAAAAATAGAGGGTTCTGATACTGTCAGGCTTTAATTTTTAAGGATATTTATTGATCGGAGACATTTGATGCCACTAAAAGGCCCAAAGGTTAAATGTTCTGAAATTCTGAACATTGACTCATTGACGGGTTTTATTTCAGACCTCCAGAGGGAATCCGGCGATATCCCCTGGCATATAGATGGGAAAACAGATCCATGGGACCTTGTTGAAACAATCATGGGATTGAATATTGGAAAGTGCTTTGATGAAAGTTACCGGGCCTTTGAGTGGCTGAAAAAAATGCAGAATCCCGATGGGTCCTGGTATTCTTCGTATATTGATGGAGTCCCAGGGGACCGGACCTGTGAAACCCATATGGCCGCTTATATTTCAGTGGGGCTTTTCCATACCTGGTTGATGAATAAAGACACCCTTTTCCTTGAATATTACTGGTCGACAATGGAAAAAGGGATTAATTATGGCATAAGCCTTCAGACGAAAACAGGAGAAATATACTGGGCTAAAAGCCCGGAAGGCAAAGTTGATCCCATGTCTCTTCTGTCAGGAGCAAGTTCCATTTTCATGAGTTTAAAATGTGGTCTGGCCATTGCAGGCATTCTTGGAAAACGAAAAATTTCATGGGAAATTTCTTTTGACAAACTGGGTAAATCCATCCGGGAAAATATCCATATTTATAATGTCAGCAAATCCAGATTTTCCATGTACTGGTTTTACCCCATTTTAAGCGGGGCTTTGACAGGAGAAAAGGCAAACAATAGAATTGAAAAATACTGGAATAAATATGTTATAGACGGTCAGGGGGTAAGATGCGTGTCTGATCAACCCTGGGTTACCATTGCTGAGACATCTGAACTTGTCCTTGCCCTGTATGGTATGGGATATATTGAAAAAGCAAAGCATGTATTCTCCTGGATCCAGGACAGAGTTTATGAAGATAACACTTTCTGGTGCGGGTATACCTATCCTGACATGGTGATCTGGCCGGAAGAAAAAATATCATGGACCAATGCAGTGGCTCTTCTGGCAGCAGATGCAATCTACTCTTTTACACCTGCATCCAATCTTTTTTGCCACAGCTCATGGGATGGATTTATTTACAGGGATCTTGTCAATTGATAAAAGATTATCGACCCTATTATATCAAAAAAGCATGGTACAGGCTTCTGCATCTGTATATCCGCCACAGGCTTTCCCCTCAATTGACATCCCTTGGAAAAAACCCGTTCATAGTAAAGCCCTGGCACATTGAAATATTTGGCGGGCCGGTCAGCATCGGGAACAATATTACCCTTTTGGGATGCGCTGATAAAAAGACCCGGTTGACGGTGTGGTCGGATAGAAAAGATATCAAAGGAATTACGATAGGGGATCATGTCCTGATTTCTCCCGGGGTCAGAATCAGTGCGGCCAACCATATATCCATTGCTGATTCCTGCATGCTGGCAAGCCATGTTTATATTACGGATTCAGATTGGCACGGGATCTATGACAGGTCAATGCCGCCCAAAGAGAAAAGCTTTGTTGTGCTTGAAGAAAATGTATGGGTTGGGGATAGTTCGATTATCTGTAAAGGGGTGACCATTGGTAAAAACAGTATTATAGGTGCAGGGTCTGTTGTCACTTCAGATGTGCCAGCCAATGTGATTGCAGCTGGGAATCCTGCTAAAATTATTAAACAATTGGACCCGGACAAATCCATCATCACACGCAAGGACAGATTTTCAGATATTGATGACCTGAAGGTCACACGTAACCTGAAGGTCACACGTAACCCGAAGGTCACAAGTAAAATGACCATCCAGGCCTTTGAGGCGGCAGAAAAAGAATTGCTTAAAGGAAATACCTTTTTCGGATGGGTCAAATCACTGGTTTTACCGGAAAAAAATGATTGATTCACATGGATTAAACAACTTTTTTTAAGATGCCGTAAAGCTGACCCAGGCCGCCATTTAGTTCTTCAATATCAAATGATTGGGCATATTGAGAAAGTTTTTGGCCG
>JAHJDU010000314.1 GCA_018812385.1 Pseudomonadota bacterium | reverse complement strand
TGTCTTTGTTCGAAATTTATTCCATAGACCAATCCAGAGAAACAGAAACCCACTGAAAATCGTGGACACCCAAAGACCGGCTTTAAAAGAAAGCGGATCATAATAAAGTTCAACAATATTTGCATCCCCGGGCACCCAAAAACCAATAAAGGCATAATTTGCCCGCAGCACCCTGGCAGGCCTTCCGTCAATTTTCAATTTCCAGCCCGGATAATATTGTTTACCTGCCACATAGAATCCCCGGGACAAACCCTTAAAATCAAGCCGCATATAGTTGTTTTTCTTTTCCAGGATTTTTGGATGCCTGCTGCCAATGGTATCGGAGTCCTGGGATAGATGATCAAAACGCTTATGATCGCCTTCAACCACCGCAATTCGATCCAGCAGATGTTCATGCTTTTTGATAAGCTCAAATGCCTGCTCACTATTGGCAGCAACAAGGATTTTATCCACACGGAAGACCCGTTCAAATGCATTGGGATTTTTAAAAACCACACCATCCCGGCCCTGGTAGACCAAAACCAGATCTTTATTATTTAATTGTTCTTTTTTTGTCCCTGGAGAAGCAGCCACATATCTGACATTTAAAAAATTGATCCAGGGAGAGTCAAAGGAATGGATGGCACCTGTGTGGATGCTGTTGTATTTTCCAGCCATCCGCGAATAAATTCTTTCATAGGTATGGGATTTCATGGGATCAAGCCCGGTTATGGAATCAAATTCGAACATCTGTTCCGTGCCCGTGGGCAGGACACCTGAAGGGGCTGCCACCCTGAAAATACCTTGTCTTGATTGAATAAAATCAGTTAAAGGAGTAGAAGGAAAAATAGCTTCCCTGCTCACAAAGGTATTAAAATTTCCTCCCCAGACAAACACTTCAATCAGAACAAGCCCCGTGGCCATTATTGGTATATAACGTCTGATAACCTGATGACGGGCGCAAAAATATAAAAGAAAAAAACAGGCTGATAAAAATAAAAGAAAAAAGCAGACATGAGCCCATCTATATTGGAATTGTTCCCGGGTCAAAGAGGATACATCAAATCCAGACAATAAAAAAGCAGTCACCAGAAGACCTGCAGCAATTATGTAAATCTTTTTTTTGCCGGATAGTCCAAAGGCCTGTATGTCATTGGCTGCAAATGCGGCCAGGATGGAAAAGGCAAATGAAAAAATAATGATCAGCCTGTGGTTGCTGTTCTGCTTAAAAAGGGGAAAAGATACAATAAAATCGAACAGGCCCGGTGTCCTTACCGCAATCAAAAAAGCAATCAGCCCGCCCCACAGAAAAAAATGCTTTATAAAATTAGTTGTATTTTCACTCTTATTCCGGGTAAGTGCCATCAAAGCAAAGAAAAGCCCTGTCACCGTAATATGAGTGTTCTGCTCAATAAAATTAAAATCCCCCCAATAATTTCCAGCCACAGGATTGCCGAAAAAGTCTGGGGTTAAAAGGGTTGCTGTGACAGTGGTAAATACTTTGAAGAAATCCAGGCCCAGGAACAAATTGGCATCCAGGGCTGAAATGGCCTGCATCCTGGTTGAAAGCGGCAGATATTCCAGAAAGGGAAACAATTGAAATGCAGATATGCCAAGGCTGAAAATACCGGCAAGCACAAACAGGCCTGTTCTTGAAAGCATGATCTTCATATCAATGCTGTTTTGAGTCCTTCCCCTGTACAGACTGAAAAAGAAAAAAGGAATGGCCCATGCATATAAATGAAAAGAGGTTTCACAATGGCCCCCTAAAAATTGTAAAACTGATAATAAAACCAGGACCACCCACCATTTCATGCTTCCCTTGCGCGCAATTTTGTCGATACTCAGAAAAATCCAGGGAATCAGCATGGTAACTGAGACCTCTGGATAATTTGACAGCCATGAGATATGAACACCGCAGAAACAGAACAAGGTGCCGCCCAGGAGTGATGCGCTCCTGGAAAGTTTCCATGATTTCAACAGGGCAAACCCGCCCATACCGGCAATAAAAAGGCGTAAAAAGGGAAAAAGCGTGGCTGCATCCGGGACCGGCATAAGGTACAGCAAGAGATTAAAAGGGTGAAATGCTGCAGATACCTGGTTTCCGGCAAGGGGAGAGCCAGAATAGGCGTACTGGTTCCACAGCGGGAAATCAAACTGCAACAGGCTTTTTTTGATGGAGGCCATCCATGGGTAAACACAACCGGTAATATCCGATAACAATGGATTATGTGGTATCTGACCACCGGCTAAGGCTTTCCACGGATAAAAATTAAGGAGTATATCCCCGGGAATCAGGTATTTTTTTTCAATAACAGCATCGAAAAAAAAGAAAATCAGGATAACCCAGAAAAAGATGGCTGCATCCAGGTAAGGTGTGCCAGGTCTGGATTTAATCCAAAACCTTATCTTTAAACCCAGGAGCAGAAAAAGGGATATTAGAACTATAAACCGAAATGATATCATTCAGTCTTTTTGTAATAAAGAAGGAGTGCAGGCATGGCCTGCACTCCAGGGGTTTGTATTGCTATTCACAGGAGTTTAAACCAACCCCCTGTGGTCGATCTTTTTTATTGAACGGTAAAATCAAAAAGATTGAAACTACTCGGAGACATGCTACCTGTAGAATTAAATCCTAAAACAGTCCAATACCATGAACCCGTCGGCATAGATATCCATGTCGAATTATCCATGGGGAACAGGTTAAGAGACAGGTTGTCTTTGGTGAGCACACTGTCAAACCCGAGTGATCCCGTATGGGCAAGCACCATTGTATACA
>JAHJDU010000313.1 GCA_018812385.1 Pseudomonadota bacterium | reverse complement strand
TTGTCACCCACCTGGATATTTCAAGGGAGGATATTGATTATACCATCAAAGCGTTCAAGGAATTCTTTGGTTAAAATCTTTTGACAAATACTTGCGGGAAATCCGTAAAAATACCGTCCACACCAAGTTTTACAAACTTTTCAAAGACTTTTGGATCATTTATAGTAAAAAGATTGATCTTCTTGCCTTTGGCTTTAAGACGATTGATCTGGTCTGGATCAATAAGACGGGCATTGGCATTATAGGTTGGAAACACCCAATCCCCAAAATCAAGGGGATCTTTATCGCTTTCTCCCACAAGGGCCTGAACCTCGATCCTGGGTTCTTTTTCCATGACCCTTTTGAGCCAGTCATGATTAAAAGATGAAATAACAACCCGGTTCAAGGCTATCTTTGTGTGATAAATCATGTCAAGTGTCTGATCAGCAATAATTGTATCCTTAAGCCCGGAAGAATAATCCTTAAGCTCAAGATTGACTTTCCAATTCATCTTTTTTGTAAATAAAAGTCCTTGTTCAAGGGTTGGGACACCCTCTTTTTTAAAGGAAGCAGCTGTTTCTTTTGTAACAGCACCTTTTGAAATCTGCGCAAAAGGATCCGTGTCAACAAAATAAGACCCTGCATCCAAAGACAAAATCTCTTCCAGAGAAAAATCCCTTAAAAGATAGGAGTGCCTTAAAGGGAACATTGACACGGCATTGGTACACCTTAAAAGATGTTGGTCATGAAAAAGAACAAGTTGACAGTCCCCCGTGACATTGACATCCGTCTCCCAGAGATCGGCTCCTGTTTTGTAAGCCGTTTTAACTGCTATCAAAGTATTTTCCGGTGCAATACTTCTGGCACCCCTGTGGGCAATTACCTGGGTCATTGTTTTACAATCCTTCCTCGATCCTTAATGGGAATATAATCCCGTTTTTGACTGCCGGAATATATCTGCCGGGGTCTTGATATCCTCATCTCAGGGTCAGACACATCCTCTTTCCACTGGGAAATCCATCCCGGCAGACGACCTATGGCAAACATGACGGTAAACATATTGGTAGGGATCCCCATGGCCCGCAATAATATGCCGGAATAAAAATCCACATTGGGGTAAAGATTTTTTTCTTTGAAATATGAATCATTTAATGCTGCATCCTCAAGCCTTTTGGCAATTTCCAGCAATGGATCTTTTCTTTTCATCTTTGAAAGCGCGATGTCACAGATCTTTTTCATGATCTTGGCCCTTGGATCATATGTCTTATAGACCCTGTGTCCGAATCCATAAAGCCTGAAAAGGTCATTTTTGTCTTTTGCTTTTGCAAGGCACTCTTTGACAGTGAAACCATCTCTATGGATTTTTTCCAGCATATTCACCACAGCCTGGTTTGCCCCGCCGTGCAAAGGACCCCAAAGTGCTGAAATTCCGGCAGAAATCGTGGAATAAATATTGACTTTGCCACTTCCCACAACTCTTACTGCCGTAGTTGAACAATTTTGTTCATGATCGGCATGAAGAATCCAGAATACATTCAAGGCCCTGACCAGATCACTGTCTATTTTATAAGGGACCACCACACTGTCAAACATCATGTTTAAAAAATTGGCACAATAACATAGATCCGGCCTTGGATAGACAACCCTTTCCCCCAATGAAATTCTGTATGCCATTGCTGCCATTGTCCTGATTTTCGAGATAAGGCGAAGGTATGTTGTGTTCATCTCCTCCTCAATATCAATCAGTTCCGGGTAAAAACTTCTCATTGCATTGACCATGGCTGATAAAATCCCCATGGGATGGGCTTTGGGGGGATAATTCTGGTAAAATGCCTTCATACTTTCATGCAGGGGGGAAAAATCATTCAAAGAAACACTGGTCCGGGTCAATTCCTTCCGGGTGGGAAGCTCGCCTGTAATCAAAAGGAATGCCGTTTCTACAAAAGTCGAGTGTTCTGCCAATTGCTCAATGGGGATCCCACGATATCTTAAAATCCCTTTTTCCCCATCCATATAGGTAATG
>JAHJDU010000312.1 GCA_018812385.1 Pseudomonadota bacterium | reverse complement strand
TCTGATTTTATTAACCGACATTCCTTCAATAGTTCAAACTCAGGCCAAAGATGAACTATTTATTTTTGTATATTATTTGTGTGAGGGATTGTTCTTAGGTTGGCGCGTCGTTTTTCCCTGTTTTTTTCACGATGCTTACGGTGGTTTTTCCTGACCCTGTCTCTATTGGCCTTGACGTAATTCCCTGTAAAAATTCGAATACACTCGTGACACTCCCCTCTTTTATTCCTTGGGGAAAGATGTCCGTTCCTGCATGATTGACCAGTAAAATAATGACTGTGTCCTGCATCAAGCGCTTCGGCCTTATTTGAATGCATTTGTTTTATGGTGAGCTTATCATAGCCATAGGTTTTCTTGCTATTTCTTTTTGATACGGGATTACCGACAGACCGGAGACCGTCTTGAGCATCTATGATAATTAATTCCATGCAATACGGGCAGATGACCTTTAAGCTTATTAATTTGCCAGCTGCAATATCTTTTTGGCATTCAGGGCAGTAGTAGATGTGCTCTTTCAAGATGGTTTCCTCAATTATATGTTCCCTAATAAAATATGTTCCCTAATAAAATAACTGGATTTTCCAATTATGTAAAGAGGTCACGAAAAATGAATTTTATATAAAAATAATTTTCGTTCAAATTCTGGAAATAATTTTCAGAATACCAGGCCTGGATCAATCATAAAATATTCAATAGCTAAGAAAATTTTTAAGGTTGTCATTCCTGTTGGTTTGCTTTATAAAGGGTCTGAAAAAGTTTATGAATTAAGCAGTTTACAATGGGCGATAACGTGTACACTTGAAAATATGACAGTTATATGGAACAAAACCTGACCAGCCTGACCTGATCTTTTCTAAGATTTCCTCGGAAGCTTGATCCAAATTGTACATAGTGTGCTTAAACCAAGAATGGTAAAATAGATATTTTACGTTCATTGTTATGATTAAAGGAAAAATAAATGGAACTTTCGGTTTCTGAATTGTCAAAACACCTGGGCGTTGCTCCGGATACCATTGAAAGGTGGGTACGCCAAGGGAAACTGCCGGTTTTTAAGAAAGGCATAAAGTACAGGTTTGATGCACAAGAACTTAAAAAATGGGCATCCAAGCATAATATCTATTTTAATTTTTCACAGACAGACTTGCCCCAAAAAGAGATAGAGTCTGTCATCCCTTTATCCGTTGCAGTCCAGAACGGAAGTGTCTATTTCGATGTCCAGAGGCATGATGTAAACAGTGTTTTGAAATTCTGTGTTGAAAAAATATCCAGGATTCCGGATGAGTTTAAGACAGATCTTCTTGATCGGCTGATTAAAAGGGAAAAAGCTTTATCAACGGGTATTGGAAATGGTATTGCCATTCCCCATCCAAGGGAGCAATTGAGCTATTTAGAAAGCCCTGTGGTGTCCGTGTGTTTTTTGGATCATCCAGTGGATTACAAGGCATTGGACAATCAGCCTGTATCAATATTGTTTTTTATATTATGTCCAACCTTGAAAATGCATTTGCACCTATTATCTGCCCTGTCATTTTGCCTCAGGGATGATCTATTTATAGGTTTTCTAAAATCAAGACCCGATCCCGTTGCTCTGGTTGAAAAAATTGAAATTATTCAGAAAACAAACCCGATATAGTAAAGGCAAAAAAGCCATCAGGTTTACAATGTCCAAGATAAAAAATTGTTACAAAAATATATACCACAGGCTGTTTCAACTGGATGACAGATTATTGCTCATCATTGCAGGCTCCATTGCAGGAATCTGCAGCGGTCTTGCTGCTGTGGCATTGCGGCTGTCCCTGGAATCTGTCCTTGAATGGCTTCATCCATTTCGTCAATATGGGTGGGCATTTATTTTACCGGCTGTGGGGGCACTGCTGTCTTCTTTCTATCTTGAAAAAATTGCCAGGGAAGGGGCAGGCCATGGCGTACCGGAAGTTATATACTCTGTTTCAAGACATGGTGGTCTCTTAAGGTTTCGATCCAGTTATTCACGGTTAATATCAAGTTTTCTAACCATTGGAAGCGGAGGGTCTGCCGGACCTGAAGCACCTGTGGTCATGAGCGGATCAGCCATTGGTTCCAATATTGCCAAATTCCTTGGCTTAAACGATCGGCAACGAATAACTCTTGTAGGTTGCGGCACGGCAGGAGCCATTGCATCTATTTTTAATGCACCCATTGCAGGCCTGGTTTTTTCCATTGAGGTGATTCTGGGAGAATGGAAATTTGTTAATATCATTCCCATTGCCATTGCTGCAGTGGCAGGGGCACAGGTCAGTCAGGCCATTATCCCGGATCAGGTAATTTTTAACCATTTGCCGTTCCAGGTAGGGGGATCGGATATTTTGCCAAGCCTTTGCCTTGCTGTGGTTACTGCACTGGTTTCCGTATTATTTACAAAGGTTTTAAGGCAGACAGGAAAAATTGCCAAAAAATCTGCTCTCCCGTTTTGGGCCCGTGCGGTCATTGGCGGAAGTACCGTTGGAATCATTGGAATGTTTATGCCAGTGGTGCTGGCAGAGGGATATCATTCTATTCAGTCAATGATTTCCGGGACTTTTTCAATGGGTATTTTTTTTGCTTTTTTGGCAGTTTTTGCCAAAATTTTTGCAACGGCCATGACATTGGGCTGGGGAGGATCAGGGGGAATCTTTGCTCCCTGCCTGGTCATCGGAAGCCTCACTGGAATTGTTTTCCATAAAGCATTGTTTTTTTTGCTCCCGACAATGGGGTGTGCAAGGGAAGGTGCCTACGCTTTGCTTGGCATGACAGGGCTTGTCAGCGGTGTGATGCAGGCGCCATTAACCGGAATTTTTTTGATTGTTGAAATCACGGGCGGATATGAGGCTATTCTTCCTTTAATTGTTGTGTCTTCCATCTCATCCACCATGAGCCACTATATTGAACCGGCATCCTTTTATTTTAAAGAGCTCATAGAGCGGGGGCAGTTCTTAAGGCCTGGCACTGATGCAAGAATTCTGTCTGATTTAAACGTCAGTGAACTCATTGAGACAAAGTTCATAAAGGTGTCGGAAAATATGGTATTCAGAGAATTTATTGAGGTCATCAAAACATCAAACCAGAATTTTTTTCCTGTCATTGAGGATGGGACAGATGAATATAAAGGTGTGATTCAAATCAGTGCTATCCGGAAATATGCCCTGGATCCAGGAATGTATGACATGATTTTTTTAAGTCAGATCATGGATACGCAGGTGATGACAGCGTCGCTGGAAAATGATTTACAGGAAGTATTGGATTATATGGATATCAATCATATGGACAGCATACCAGTTGTGGAAAATGACCGGTTTGTCGGTATGATATCAAAGACCAGGATTCTGGACTTATACCGCAGGGAACTGATTATGCAGACCAGTGACCACTAGAGATTTTATAAGGAGAAAAAGATGAATTACAAATTGCTTCATATTTTCAGGAATACTCCCTTTGGCAGGGAAACCTTTCTTCAATCATTGTATTTTTGTAAAACAATCAATGCATTCCCCGTTGTTTATATTCCAAAGAGTGATAAATTTTTAATGTATTTTTCCAATGATGCAGTACAGGTAGATCTGGATCATTCTTATTTGACCTCACCTGATACAGCCAAAGGTCATGCCGAGGATTTGTTTAATGAAATGCAAATCAAACCCATGTTTTATGAGCCAAAAAATTTTACAGCATCCACATTGCCGGATATTTCAACTAATTTTGATTATTTGTGTTGTCCAAGGTCTGTCAGCGACCTGTCTTCCAAAATAGGCCTGGGACATATCGGGCCTAAGGTCAGAAGAATTATCAAGCATTCCACATTTCCTGTTTTAATCACAAGTCCTGTATTTAAACCCTGGAAAAGTATCTCTGTTTTTTTTGGCGGCTCTAAAAATGCTTTGAATGCATTGAAATTAGGACTGAAAATTGCCATGTCTTCAGGACTTCCTTTGAATATTTATACACTGTTGGAAAAGCATAAAAAATCCTATTATCAAGAACTGATAAAAAAAGATGGTCTTGAGGAGCCCCTCAGCCAATTATCCAATGAATGGCATTTTTATAAAAAATCAGATTTCGATGCCATGTTGTATGATGTGCCCCATAATTCACTCATTGTTTTGGGAGCATATGGGCACGGAATTATAAAGGATATCCTGCTTGGCAGTAAAATGGAGCAGATTCAGTCAACGGTTACAAATAACCTTTTAATTACAGGACCCTATTGTTCAGTATCAATAGCGTAACGAACCGGGTCAAAAAAGGCCAATATTATAATAGTTTCAGGTTCCAGTTCCAGAGGCCGGGCCGGTCCTTCATTTTAATTCCACGAGGTATGGTTTCATGGATATTGACAAATAAAGAAAATCCAGCCTTTGTAAGTATTTCTTTTTTGGAAGTTAAATCCAGATACCAATTTGGAAAAACAAGATAATTATTGTTGTATTTTGATATCCACGATGTTTCACCCATAGGGCTTGTAAATGCCTGGTCTGTTTTAAGATCCTTTGAAATAATTCTTGATATGCCCAAAGGCCAGTTGCCATAAATAACAACCCCCAAAGGCAGGTCACAGGTCCCGGGCAAAGAACAGAATGTCTCCTGGTCAAGTTCCGGGCTGACAATGGCACCGGAGAATCCATATTGTTTTAAAAGATTCATAGTCATGCTGTTGGTGATATTAAAAAAAGGCCCGGCCCAGATATTTAATTTTTTTGGATTTTCAAAAAGAGACAATTGCCAGAAGGCATTTAAGACAAAGTTTTTTGCTCCTTTTTTAATGGCTTTGGCAATATACTCAGAACATATTCTTTCTTCACCCGGAAATAAAAGGGGATCCAGCCACAACCAGTTTTTGCCTGAAGCAGGGATGGAATATCCCTGGGTTGAAATCCATACTCCTGTTTCTGAATGGTCATGCCCTTGTATAAGTTTGCCCCTTGAAATAGTGAGTTCTTTGATTTTGTTCTTTGATTTTCTTTGGTTTTGAGAAGAAAAAATTTTAATTGTGTCCTCAACGGGTCGGATAGATATTTTTTCTATATCGTTCAATTCAGCATCAAGGTTTTTAATAACATTTTCAAGCTCTGATCCTCTCCGGTCTATGATATAAACCGGGGTTCCTTTTTTAATTTTAAATTTAGACTTTTTGGATAGAAAAAACTTTCCTTTTTTAGGTACAGCCCTGGTGACTTTTTGAATATCATGGAATAGATCATCCTCAAACCCGATTCTTAGAAGATCTGAAGGCATAAGAGCCTCTCTTGTGATAAAAAAAGGTGTCGCAGGATCTTGTATTCTTCCTGCGAATAGTCCTGAGCCGGTTTCTGAAGAGTGATCCAAAGGATTCATTATTCTCTGGGATAAAAGGTTATAATGGGAAAATTCTCTTCCCATGGCATAATCCAGAAAGGCCATGGCTTGTTTTTTATTTTTTGGATCATCTCTTAAGAGTTTATAGGCTTTAACAGTGTAATAAACATAATGGGGGCTTTTTTTCCGGCCCTCTATTTTCCAGGTCGTTATTTCAGGGATTTGTTTTAATATTTTTACCAGCACATCCGCGGAAAAATCCATACAGGAAAAATGTCTTTGTTTCTGACCTTTTTGTTCATACATTCTTCTGCAGGGCTGGACACATCTGCCCCGAAGAGAACTTTTTCCGCCAAACCATGAACTCCAATAGCATCGCCCGGAAATGGAATAGCACAAAGCACCATGGATAAAGACTTCAAGGTCAATATCTTTAGGAGTATTTTCATCCATAAGTTTGATTTCATCAATGGTAAATTCCCTGGGCAGAACAACTTTTTTGAATCCAACTTGTTGTGCTGTTTTCAAGGCAGATGGAAAAGTGCAATTGCCCAAAGTAGAAAGATGAAATTCTTTTTTAAATCCTGCTTTTCTGGCTAAGGTTATCATGGCAAGATCCTGAATTATCAGGGCATCAAAATCAACAAATTTACAAAGTTTGTTTAGAATTTTGGTAACTTTTTCCTGCTCTGATTCCTTGATGATTGAATTAAATGCCACATAGACCTCAATGCTTCTGGATTTGGCAAGCCTGGTTAATTGTGCTAATTCTTCAATACTGAAGTTAACTGCTTCCATGCGTGCGGAAAATATTTTCAAGCCGCAGTATATGGCATCGGCACCAGCGGCAATGGCCGCTAAAAATGAATTTTTATCACCTGCCGGAGCAAGGATTTTGGGAGTATTCAAGCTTTATAAAACCTTTATTTTAAGTTATTTATAATTATGTAGTATTGCAATTTTGTGAAAATTTG
>JAHJDU010000311.1 GCA_018812385.1 Pseudomonadota bacterium | reverse complement strand
CAAAATATATAATATCATGGCTGCAAACAGGGCGCCCATAAATTGACCGGTAAGGTAAGAGAAAATTTTGTAGGGCTTCATTCTTCCGGCCGCCACCATGGCAATACTTACCGCAGGGTTCAAATGTGCACAGGATATATGCCGTGTCGCATAAATAGCAAGGGCAACACCTATCCCCCAGATTATGGCGATTTGAAATAACCCGGTGTGGGCGTTGAATAGAACAGTAACAGCAATAGACCCGCAACCAAAGAAAACCAGGAAAAATGTCCCGATAAATTCTCCTAAAAACCCGGTAAGGTGTATGTTGGCACTATTTGGCACGATGGTATGCCCGCATATGAATAACTCCTTAGATGAAAGAAAAATTTTAAGGGTTTAATCCAATAAAATAATGGAATAATATTTAAATGTTTCGTTTAGCTCCAGGGCCACTTTGGTATCAATTCCAAGATTTTTCAATGTACCGACAAGGTCTATGTAAAAGGATTCAACCGTGGGTCTTTTTTCCATGGGAAACCTGCAGGCATCGGGATAAGCACATTGTTTGCAAAGGGAACAGGCTCCGCTGACAAGGCCGATGGCTTTATCATATCCTTTAAGGAACAGCATCCTTTCTAAGCTGACAGTGCCTTTCCAGTATTTGACCTGGTCTGTCCTGTTCCGGTTGCTGTCTTTATAAAAATCATTGCGATTCTGGTTTCCTACCAGCAAAAGGGCAGTTGAATATTCACTAAAAATGGTTTTAACTTCAGCAATTTCAGGGGTGGCCGGAGGGCATGACCAGTTGGCTTTGTACTGGGAACAGCCATACCTGCATTTTAAATTGACCCATTGAGCCAATACAATATTGTTAACTCTAAAGGGCAGTATGGTTTCAACTCCGTATTGCCTACCTTTTTCAAGCAACAGGTCAAGGGTTTGTCCGGATAGTCCAATATTGGATCGAAAGGTAACAGGTTCGTTAGGTTCTGGTCGTGACAAATAGACAATGTTTTCATTCATTTTTTTTAATCTTTCCGAATAGGGGAATCATGTGATGGAATCAGGTATTTTTCTATGGCAGATTTAAGATCATCCGGATGTGGCACGTTTGTAAATGCAACATCTCCATTTATCAGAATCGTAGGCACAGACAACATTTTTCCCGCTTTTTTGCATAAGCTTAAAAAACGCATGGCATTTTTTAATTCCCCTCGCCGGACAATGGTCTGGATGTCAATTTGATCCCCAAAATTTTCAACCACCATGTCAACCGTGTTGATAGCATAATCATACATCACACAATGAACCCGTTCACAAATGATCTCAACTAAAACAGGAGCTTTGCCAGTGGCATTTCTCGGCTGGACAAGATCAAAAGCATCTGTTTTAGAGGATTGAGTTTTATTATTTATCTTTTTCTTATCCATGATTTAAATTTTTATCCATGATTTAAATATAGATGACTTAAATATCCTGTTATTTCAACACCTGCCATGCCGGCTTCATTATTTTAGATCTGTCTTGAAAAGCTTTCAGCCGGCATCTTTAATACAAATGGTCATAATTTTAACCTGTTGCATAAAAGATGCGGCTGATATAGGGCGTTGGAAAAACTTTAGTTTATCACCTCAGGTTTTACAGGACCTTTAGGACCCTGGTTCAAAACATGATCCGGCACCACACCAACCAGATGAGGAAATTTATCTGTCATGTGGGGCATCTGCATGGCTTCCATGAAATCCCTCTCAAATGTGGGTTCAACAGTGAGTTCAAGGTATTGAACGTTCCTGGCACACCAATTGGCCTCATCTCGTTTCTTTTTGTTTAAAAGTGCTGCCCTGCAACCATCCCCTGCAGCATTGCCTACCCCGTGGATATTTTCGATTTCGCAATCAGGGAACAGACCCATTACCAGGGCTTTTTCACGGTCAACATGGGTACCAAAAGCACCGGCAATTTTTACGGTGTCAACTTTTTCAATGCCCATGCGTTTCATCATAAGTTTGCAGCCTGCATATAATGCTCCCTTTGCAAGTTGAATCTGCCTGACGTCTTTCTGGGTGATAACAATATCTTTGCCAATGGAAGAATCTTCTTTCCATGCCAGAATAAATTCAGGCTGGCCCGTATCTGCATTTTTTCTAAAGCGGGGGTTATCTTGTAAGGCTTTTTTATTGAAAACCCCTGTTTTAGTAATAATACTGGCACGGTAGAGCTCAGCCAGAACATCCAGTATGCCGGAACCGCATATTCCTTTGACCTTCATTTCTTCAGGTTTGGAAAATTTGCGGGATCTATCATGGCCTATGACCCTATAATCCACATCCTGGGTTTCCGGATCAATGTCAATACGTTCAATGGCCCCTGGGGCTGCACGCATGCCAAAGGCAAGCTGAGCACCTTCCATGGCAGGCCCTGTGGCACAGGATGATGAATACAGTTTATGCCGGTTACCCAGAATTAATTCACCATTGGTTCCAATATCAATAATCAGCTGGATCTCATCTTTTTTGTAAGGTTCTTCTGCCAGGAGTACACCCACATTGTCTCCGCCCACAAAACCTGCTTCATTGGGCATGACAAAAACATAGGAGGAAGGATTGATATCAATGCAAAGATCCCTTGCCTTGATATCCAGGCTGTGGTGAATCACTGGCGGGAAGGGAGCAAGCCCCACAGGTTCAGGATCAAGGCCAAGCAGGATATGGTGCATGGCTGTATTGAATCCCATGGTGACATCCTCGATATCTTCCTTTGTCAGCCTGAGATATTCAACACCTTCCTCAATGATTTCCTTGTATTCAACAGGTCCGTCTTCACCCTTCTTTTTCTTGATTTTTTTCTTTTTGGGGTGGGTGAGTGTAATGGCTTTATCAATTATAGAATTGATTCCTTCAATGATATCATCACTCATTCGTTTAAGACCGCCGGGCGTTGTCATGTGAAAGGTGATCCTTGCCATGACATCCTCGCCATATTTACACTGGGGATTCATCATGGAAGAGGTCCCGATAACTTCCATTGTTGTCAGATCGCACAGATACCCGGCACAGGTTGTGGTTCCAACGTCAATGGCGATTCCATAGGCATGTTTAACCTTGCCCGGCTGGATACGGATGACTTCCTTATCGTTCCAGACACTGACGGTAACAATCCAGTTTTTTGCCCGGAGTGCACCGGGAAGTGTTCGCAGGGTGAAAATATCAATGGTCAGGTTTGTCAGGCCATATTCCCTTGCAAGACCATTGGTCATTCGTTCCCAATCACCTGTTTTATCCTCAAAATCCGGTTTTTTAAGCTCTATGGTATACAATTTAATAGTTGGATTAAAATCAATGTGTATGTCCCTGGCAGCCTTGGAAACAACCTGTTTGCCGGCACGGGATTCTTCAGGAACAAATATCAGGATATCATCCTCTATCTTAGCTACACATCCAAGCCTGAAGCCTTTTTCCCGGTTTTCAGGGTTAATGAATTTTGCTTCAACATCCTCCTGCCAGGGTGTCACGTGATCCATGGAAGACTGGATATTATATTTTTCAAAATGTCCTTCTTCAACACGGACGATACATTTCCCACAAACTTTTGTTTCGCCGCAAAGAGCTTCTATATCCACACCTATAAGTCTTGAGGCTTCTATGATGTTGCACCCTTTAGGAACTTCACCACGGCGGCCAGAGGGCTGAAATATAACATTTACATATTCTTGTGCCATTTATTTTTAGCTCCTATAATTACTTGATCTCGCCTTTCTGGTATTCTCTCAACCGTCCGATCATTTTAATTCCTTCGGATACTGCATTACCGGCAGACTCGGCATAGCCGTCCGCACCAAAAAGGTTGGCAACATCACGGGTTACAGGGGCTCCGCCCAGCATAATCAGGCAGTCAGGATTTTTTTCCTTGACCATGGCAATAACTTTTTTCATACCCATCATGGTGGTGGTCATCATGGCAGACATAGCCAGAACGTCTGATTTTACATCCAGCTGTTTTTCAACAAAGGTTTCAAGGGGGACATCCCGGCCAAGATCATGAACCTCCCATCCAGCCACGTCGAACATCATTTTGACAAGGTTTTTACCGATATCATGAACATCACCCTGGATGGATCCTATGACAACAGATGCCTTGGGGACGTCAGCGTCAAGAGTAATATGGGGACGAAGGATATCCAGTCCTTTATAAAGTGCATCTGCACACATCAATACTTCAGGAACAAAATATTCATTGGTATCAAAGAGCACGCCAACTTCTTCCATTCCTGCTGCAAGCCCTTCCATTACGGCAAGCATGGGGTCTACTCCCTCATCCAGGGCACGTTGGGCAGCTTCAGCGCAATCATCTTCTTCATAATCAACAACGGCTTGTTTCAATGCTGCTAAAATTTCTTCTTGTGCGGACATTTTCTTATCTCCTTATTAAATTTATATTCTTCCAATGGCGGGTGATGCTTTTTTGCCATATTCTTTAACTGTTCTGACATAGGCTTCCATGTTTTCTTTTTTAACATCCGGCCAGATATCACATCCCGGCCATACAGCATCTACACAGTCATCAATGCATTTTTTGATGACGGCTTCCACCTGGGTCACATCCTCAAGCTGGGTCAAGGTGTTATACGGATCAAAATTTCCAAACAAAAGAACATCGTTACCAAGTTTTTTACGGGTTTCAGCCACATTGTTTTTCTGGTCCACGGACAATGCCGTTGCACCGCATTCATGCATCATTTCAATAATCATGTCTGTTGAACCGCAAATATGGTTTACAGATGGGGTATCAGTGATGGAATCAAACACTTTTGTTAAGTTAGGTCCGATCAGGGTTTTCCACATGCGGGGGGACAAAAGATCTGTTCCGGAACCCATCTCCCTGACGGAAATAAAATCCACACCCAGTTCCTGATAATGCCTGCACATATCAATGGTCACCTGGGTGACTTGTTCAAGGAATGCTGCTGTCTGATCTTTGTTCTTTTTAAGCCCTTTCAGGAGAATATCCAGTTCCATGATCTGTCCTGCAAGTGTAAAAGGTCCCAATACCCATGCACCTAAGGCAAGATCCGGGGCTTGTTCTTTTATGATTTTAAATGCTTCATCAACCATGGGAAGCCGTCCCTGGCTCATATAATCTTTGGGTATGTCAATCTCACCCAGAGTTTTCCACTTGTTGGGGACTGTGGGATAAATAATGCCCTCAGCATTTTCATAAAGTGAAATACCCCGGCCCATAGCTTCTGCAACTACAGCCATGTCATAGGGGATAACAACACCATCCATATTGAACAGCCTGGCAGAGGTGATGGCGGATTGCGCCATCAGGTTTGCATCGGTATGAATTTTGGCAAACTGGGTTCCCATTTTTTCAATGGCCTGGACAACGACTGCTCCCTGGCCGCTGAAACATGGCATTGTGTCTATGGGTTCACGCTTGAATAGTTTTTGGACTCTTTGTTTTCCGGTAAGTTCTGACATAAATTTTCCTCTTAATTATCTTGTTATCTGTTATTTTTTATCCCTTATCCTTTATCCTGGGATTCTCATCCGATGTTTAACTGTTTTTAAGGTTCTCCACAAAATCGGGAAACAACTTGAAAAGTGGATGATTTGGATCTTTGGGAAGACGTCCTGTTTCACTGTAAACGGCTGTTGCCTGAAAGGCATTGGACATTGCAATGGCCGGCATGATTCTTTGGGCACCCACCATGGGACCGGAAAAAATCATATCATGGTTCATGAAAGCCGCCAGGGACTCAAGGGCTGCATCTGCTGCTGCCCAGCCTTTAAAGCCCCATTTTTCACGGGCTTCTTTCCACATATAGGATCCATTGGAGGGTGCAGAACCGGTTGGCAGACCCCATTTTTCTTTAATCAATTTGTTTGCAATGCCGCAAAGGGCAGTGGCAGGGCCGTTCATAACAGAAGTATCTACAAAGATATTTTCAAACTGGGCCCCGTTTTTTTCAATGGCATCCAACAGTTTCTGGGTCCCTTTGACTCTGCCTGTGGGCATCTGATCATCCTGGTCAAAGGCCACCAGGAGAACATTTTTTACACCGATCTTGACCATTTCACTGATTTCCGTGTCAAGGTCCTGCTCCCATACAGTAATGCTGTTATAGAACATGCGGTCAAGAAGTCCTTTTTCCGCACAATATGCTGCAGCTTCCAGTTTGGGTTTTAAGGTCCAGGCGTCAATGCAAAATGGCATATCAGTGTTAGCCACAACAAAATCTATAAATGTCTTGAATTCCTTACCTGTATTGGCCACAATATCTGCCATTCCCGGAATCCCAGTTTCCTCGGTCAGCCGGTCCTGGGTTTTTAACAGGTTTGCAGCCATTTTTTCATCAAAGCCGTCTTTGCGCTTCCCGGGAAAGATTTTATCGCCTTTTTGAAATATTGAGTTACAGACAACGGTTGGATAATCTCCTGGCTGTCCGCCAAAGGTCACTCCACCAAAACTACATACTTTTTGTTCTTTTTGAAATTGAAACATCTTTCCTCCTGGATTGAGTCATATGTTTAGGGCCTTGCCATTTCTCCAAATTAATGAAAATCATGGATTTTAAGGACCATAGCAAAAGATTGCAAATAGTGTAAATCGTCTCTGGGATGATTTTTGACTTAAAAAAGGATGATTTTTTTTAAAGCATCAATTGGGTTGTCAAATAGAAAAACCTCCTAATTTTGTTTCAAGGTACTCGTTGATTCCTTCTTTAGCACCTTCCCGGCCTATTCCGCTTTCTTTCATTCCGCCAAAAGGTGCCGCAGCCGAAGTGGGGTTGATATCATTGATCCCGATGATTCCAAATTTTAAACGTTCAAAAGCGGTCATGGCACGGGAAGTGCTTTTTGTGTATACATAGGCAGCAAGTCCGTAAACCGTGTCATTCGCCATTTCAATGACGTCATCTTCCGGATCATAGGCAATGATGGGAGCCACAGGGCCAAAGGTTTCTTCTCGATAGATCAGCATATCAGAAGTTACATTGGTGAGTATAGTTGGGGCATAAAAATAACCCTTTTCAAGGGGGCT
>JAHJDU010000310.1 GCA_018812385.1 Pseudomonadota bacterium | reverse complement strand
CGGAATGATTGCACTTAAATAATGCATTAATGGTTAGTTCTCAATCTCCTGGTAAAAATCCAGAGGCCCTAATAATGCTTCTGGAAGTCTCATTACTTTTCCCTTGGAACTGACGACACAGAATCTTTGATAGCCTTTGCCTACAAGTTTTCCCGTGGCTTTGTTCTTAAAGGTAATATTCAATTTGCAGGTTGCCGCATTTATGTCTGATGTTGTGAGTTCAAGTAATAATATGTCACCAAAATAGGCATTGCTGATAAATTTATTATAGGTATCTATAGTAACTAGCCTGACATGTGTTTTGGCAAGCATCTCGTGAAGATCTGGAACGGAAGCCAATAAAAATTTTTCCCGGATGCTCCCCTGGTATTCAATATAATTGCTGAAATATACGTTTCCAAATACATTGGTATCTTTGAGAGTCACCATGATTTCCGATGTGAAAACCCGGTTCTTCCCATATATTTTAAATGCCTGGAATTGGTTTTCTATATAGTTATTGAAAAAATTTTCTTTTGAATTTTCAATGTCTAAAATTTTGAACCCCACACCGGATTCATTTTCCCATTGAGGCTCACACTTTATTCCTATGGTTTTGCGCCCCATTAGTTTTAATGTAATATTAAAATTTTTTTTGGGAATATTATGGTCGGTTTTTAAAAATCCTCCAGATGTGGAAATGTTTTCTATTACACAAATACCATCATCTAAAAGCGCTTCAATTGGTTTCTCTACACGCGGGGCTCTCAGTGTCATTAACATTTTTAACCCACTCTCCTGTTATCTTTAGTTGAACTAAATAATTGTATTCTCATTATAAATAGCCATTTAACAGCCAACAGAAAAAGATTTATAGTTGAAATTTCATCAACCTTAATACTTGTATATTCAACTATCCTTATGAAGTCAAGAAGATGAGTAAAATATTTTAGATTTTTATTTTTGCGGAGAAGGCTTTAAAAGCTTATCTTTCAAAGTTCTTTTCAAAAGGATAATCTTGGTATATAAAAATGGATACGGAAAATTTTATAGATTTGTTTGTTGGTATCAGCATAAAAAAGGTTATGGATTATGGAAAAAGCGTCAGGAGTTAAGAAATCCACTTCATTTTTTTTAAGATTTTTAAGGGTTGTCATTGTCCTGGCTATTGCCATTGCGCTGGCAAAATTGCTTATCTCTTTAAAAAAGGAACCCGAGAAAAATGAAATCGTTAAAATACCCCCCAGTGTTAAGGTAATGATTGCAACACCTGTTTCAAAAGTCATGATAGTGGATGCTTTTGGTATAGTAAAACCCAGAAAATTGGTAAAGATTGCCACGGAAGTGCCAGGGAGAATCGATTATATCCACCCCTCTTTTATTGAGGGTGGCCAAATTTTTAAGGGCGAACTTCTGGTAAGGATCGATCAAAGATCCTATAAACTGAACCAACAGACAGGGCAGGTTCGAATCAGGCAGGCAAAAACAGATATTGAAAGCTTAAAACAGGATATTGAAAATTTGAGAACCGATATCAAGCTTTCTAAAGCAAATCTGGACCTTGCCAAAAAAGAATTTGAGAGAGTCAAGGCATTGAGTGACAATCAATTTGCATCCAAAAACAGTCTTGATAGATCAGAACAGCAATATCTGCTGGCAAAGATTGCCATGCAGAATATCACTAACAGGCTGTCTTTAACCGATACATTAATGGAACAGAAAAATACAGCTCTTACCATGGCCCATGTTGATTTCCAAAAAGCAGACCTTGCACTTGAGAAGACAGAAATCAAATCAGACTTTAATGGTTTTGTTCTGGATAAATTCGCTGAGCAGGGGGAATATGTTAACACCGGACAGACCTTGGGATCCATATATCAAAAAGACAGCCTGGATGTGGATGTGAGAATTCCTTTGGAAAAAATTAAATGGATTGAATCCTTTTTTGAAAACGGGAAAACACCGGATGCAAAAGTTATGATGGCAAATTTTGACGGCATGGAATTCTATGCATGGGATGCAAAAGTCGCACGAATAAAAGCCAAGATTGATGAAAAAACAAGAACATTGCCCATGACACTTGAAATACTGAATTCTGATGAAAAGATAAAAAATATTTTCAATTTAAAACCAGGGACTTTTGTTAAGTGCAGTATTATAGGAGAAACATATAAGAATATTTATGTGCTGCCAAGGTATCTTTTAAAGAGCGATAATATCCTTTTTACAGTGAATGACAATCATTTAAAAATGAAAAAGGTGAATGTTTTAAGAAAATTTGAAGAAGAAATGTATATTGACAGTGGGCTTGCACCTGGCGATAAAATTGTTTCTTCTCCCCTTCCCGGTGCCCTTGATGGCATGGTACTTACTATCCAACAAAATGGGAAATAAAACATGAAAGCCTTGGGCAAATGGTCTGTTGAACACAGGGTTTCTGTGAACCTGATAATGGTCTTTCTCATTGTGGCAGGGACGTACACGGTCTTAAACATGAAACGGGAATTGTTTCCAGTGTTTTCCCTTGATATGATTGATATCGGGGTGACATACCCTGGTGCATCCCCAGAGGAGGTTGAAGAAGGGATCTGCATCAAGATCGAAGAAAAGCTTAAAAGCCTTGAAGATGTTAAAACAATGTACTCAACTTCCCTTGAAGGGCACGGATCAGTGACTTTGGAACTTGCGGCCGGGACAGATATTAATGAAAAACTAGATGAAATAAGAACCCAGATAGACCTGATTGATTCATTTCCAGACCAAGCAGAAGACCCTGTTATTACAGAGATTAAAAATAATGATCCAGCTATTTATCTGGCTATCTATGGCGATGTTGGCGAAAAGGTGTTGCGGAATACTGCCGAGAAAATAAGGGATGACCTTGTAGAAACAGATAATATTTCCCTTGCAAGCCTCATAGGTGTAAGAAACTATGAAATTTCCGTTGAAGTGTCTGAAGAAAATTTGAGACGATTTAATTTGTCTTTTGATCAGGTTGCAATGGCTGTAAAAACAGGAAGCCTTGATTTACCGGGTGGTAAAATCAAGACAAAAGGCGGAGAGTTTCTGGTCCGGGCCAAGGGAAAGCTTTATACAGGCGAAGAATTTGAACAGATTCCATTGCTTACAAAAGAAGATGGGACAACCATTAAACTTGGAGATGTTGCCACCATAATCGATGGATTTGAAGATACAGATATTAAAGCAAGGTTTAATGGAAAACCAGCAGCGCTTATTGTTGTTCGCCGAACAGACAGCCAGGATACCATTGCCATTTCAGAAACAGTTAAAGCCTATATTGAAACACATAAGGATTTCCTTCCCAAAGGCATTACCCTGGGTTATTGGTTTGATATGGCGGAAATGGTTCAGGACAGGATTGATCTTTTGCTGAAAAATGGTCTCCAGGGAATATTGCTGGTATTTATTGTCCTGGCCCTGTTTCTTGATCTTGGACTTGCTTTCTGGGTGTCGTCGGGGATCCCCATTTCATTTATGGGGGCTTTTCTTGTCCTGAACTATTTTGGCGCATCCATCAACATGTTATCTTTGTTCGGGTTTATCATGACATTGGGTATTCTGGTGGATGATGCCATTATTGTCGGGGAAAATGTATATACCCATTATAAAACGGGCAAATCTGCCAAAGATGCGGTGATTGACAGCATTGCCCAGATTGGTGCACCCGTTGTGATGGCCGTCACCACAACTATTGTCGCATTCACACCTTTGATGCATATTGAAGGAATTATGGGAAAGTTCATATTCATCATGCCCCAGACCGTGATCTGCATTCTTGCCTTTTCTCTTGTGGAGGCCTTTCTTATTCTGCCGGCTCACCTTGATCATGCGCTTACCCCGCCAAAAAAAAATAAAGTTTTGATTTACCGGATCTGTTTTTTCTGGTTGGAGTGGCTGAAAAAAGATATTTTGGATAGCCACAGGTGGATGCGGGACAGAGTTGAAAAAGTCTTAACAATTTTTATCTATTCGATTTATACCCCTGTTTTGAAATATTGTGTGCGAAACCGGTATTTTACTCTGGCCCTGGGGTTTGGGATATTAATAGTCAGCATCGGGGTTCTGGCAGGGGGGCATGTGCCCTTTGTATTTTTTCCCAAGACGGACAGCAACTGGATTGTTTCAGAGATTATATATCCCTTGGGAACTCCCTTTGAAGCCACAGAAAAGACCATAAAACAAATTGAAAAAGGGGCTTTTGAGCTCAATGATTTTTTCAGGGACAGGGTGGCCGGGGGAGAAGATTTGATCGTTAATAATTTTTCACAGGTGGGTATTATACCAAGAAGAGACTGGAAACCAGGCGTATATGGCGGCCATTGCGGGGAAGCCTGGATTGAGATCCAATCGGCATCAAAACGACCGGATATCTCAGCACCTGAAGTAACAGCAAAATGGCGTGAGTTAACAGGAGACATTCTGGGTTCAGAACAGCTCACCTTTTCCATTATCGGCGGTGGGCCAGGTGGAAATCCAATAGAAATTCAACTCAAGGGCAAGGATCTTGAGCAGCTTGAACTTGCCGCTGATGAGTTGAAAAGCGAAATTGCCCAATACCCTGGAACCTTTGATATCACGGATACCTTTAGACCTGGTAAAATGGAAAAACGGATTCACATCAAAAAAGGGGCTGAATCTTTAGGCATTACAATGGCTGATATTGCCACACAGATCCGGCAGGCCTATTACGGGGATGAAGCTTTAAAGATCCAGAGAGGCAAGGATGATATCAAGGTTATGGTACGATACTCTCAAAAAGAGAGGGAATCTGAGGCCAGTATTGATGAGTTAAGGATAAGAACCCGGGATGGAAGGCAAATACCTTTAAATCAAGTGGCTGATATTGAAATGAAGAGGGGGTATTCAACTATTCAGCGGGTTGACCGGAAAAGAATCATTACGGTCATTTCCGATATCAATGAAGATGTTGCCAATGCCCGGGAAATCGTTGAAGACCTGAAAAAGAATTATCTTGATACCCTTGTTAATCGATTCCCAGGGGTGACCTATGATTTGGAAGGTCAGGCTAAAAGGACTGAAGAATCCCTTGACAGCCTTAAGTTAGGATTTTCTCTTGCAGCAATGGTTATATTTTTGCTTCTGGCCAGCCAGTTTAGATCCTATATCCAGCCTGTAATTATCATGACAGCCATTCCCTTTGGACTCATCGGTGCGATTATCGGACATTATTTCATGAACCTTGATATCACCATGATCAGTATTTTCGGAATTGTTGCCCTGTCTGGAATTGTAGTAAATGATTCTTTGATTTTAATAGATTTTATCAATTCAAAGGTCAGGAAAGGTTCAAGGGTTTTTGACTCTGTCATTGAAGCCGGACAAAACAGGTTCAGACCGGTTTTGTTGACTTCTGTGACAACTGTTGCTGGCCTTTTCCCGCTTCTTCTGGAAACCAGTTTTCAGGCACAGTTTTTAATTCCAATGGCCGTCAGTATCAGCTTTGGCCTGATTGCAGCCACTATTTTAACCCTTATTTTTGTCCCGTCTTTGTATGTGGTCATTAATGATATGGTAGGTATTTTTATTTCCCAAGATGATGAAAGCCTGTTAAATCAGTAAATCACCTGGGTGGTTTTGGCATCAAATAAATGCATTTCATTGAGGTTCATGCCAAGATTGATTTTATCATTTGCCCTGACAATCCGTCTTCCGCCACATCTGGATAAAACTCTAATTCCCATAATATCCACATGAAGCTGGGTTTCATTTCCCAATGGCTCAACAACCAGGACATTGGCGTTAAATATCCATTCCTCTGGAAATTGTGCCTGGGTTTTTATCGGTGTGATTTCTTCTGCTCGAAGCCCGAATACAACTTTTTGATCATGAACCAACTGGGTACCTTGCTTATCTGGAACAGGAATCCTGAGTCCGTGTTCAAATTGGACAAAGGTTTGGTTCTTTTCTATATTGATTTTACAGTCAACAAGGTTCATGGGCGGGGTGCCGATAAATCCTGCAACAAATGTATTTACAGGCGTTGAAAAAAGTTCAATGGGGGTGCCGACCTGTTCTATGTATCCATCCCTTAGAACAACAATCCTATCAGCCAGGGTCATGGCCTCTACCTGGTCATGGGTAACATAAATCATTGTGGAATTTACCCTCTGATGCAGCATTTTTATTTCTGCCCTCATCTGGATACGAAGCTTGGCATCCAGGTTTGACAAGGGTTCATCAAAAAGAAAAATAGAAGGTTTCCTGACCATGGCGCGCCCCATGGCCACCCGCTGGCGCTGCCCGCCGGAAAGTTCATGGGGTTTTCTAAACAACAGCTCTTCAAGGCCCAGAATAACGGCTACCTCATCCACCCTTCGTTTGATTTCCTCTTTGGGGGTTTTGGCGATTCTCAGCCCAAAGGACATATTCTCAAATACATTCATGCGGGGCTAGAGCGCGTAATTTTGAAACACCAT
>JAHJDU010000309.1 GCA_018812385.1 Pseudomonadota bacterium | reverse complement strand
TCTTCGTTTTTCATAATGTCTTTGGCATCAACCTTTAAGGCCTCAAGCTTGCCTTCCGTTATTTCACCTTCAAAAACGGAATTTTGGATGTGCGCCAAATATCGGCGGCATAACTTTAGCATTTTGCCGCATCTCTTTTGGTCTACATCATACACTAAAACTATGTACATTTTAGACGATCACCACCATATTTTAAATCCTTCGTACTCCTGCTCGCCAATCAAATGCTTAACCAACTTGTAACATTCAAGCCGTATAAGATACCGGTATGTAACCTGTCTCTCCAGCTTTTTATGCATTATCGTTGTTTTAAGCCTCTCATCATATTCCCTTAACACCTTTTTCCGTCCATCTTCATTAAGATAGCAAAACTTTACTTCTTTCATAAAGTCCTTCTCACCTATCTGCTGGCGGTTTAACATAGCAAAAATTGTCCTGTCACTCAGGATTGGCTTAAATATTTCGGCCAGGTCCAGGCTTAAAGAAAACCTTCTCTCTCCCGGCTCGTGCAAGTATGAAATAAGCGGGCTTAGCTGTGTATGGTATATTTCGCTTAAACATGTGGTATATACCAGAGAATTCATGTAAGAAATTAAAGCATTTATCATATTGTCGGGCGGCTGTTTGACCCTTTGCTCAAACTCAATCTTTTGGTCAATAATAAGCGGCCATGAACGATAATATGTGTTTCGGATGTTGCCTTCGATTCCCATAAGTTCATCTATAGCGCTGGTCTCTTTTATCTTTGCGCCCAATGCTTCAATCTCTGCAATATAGCTGTTAAGGTCTTTTCCCCTATTGTTATAATATCTCAGGTTTTTTAGGATATTGAAACTGGCGGCTTCGATAAATAATTTTGCCAGGGTTTGCCGTTTTTGTTTGCTTGAATAGTGTTTTACCTGCTCAACCAAAAGCTGTCCTGAATTTAGGGATTCTCTGGGGTAATAAGAGCCGGAGTAATAGCCGTAATAATTAAAAATATGGACGGCAATCCCCTTTTGGGCCAAATAATTAAAAAGCTTCGTGTTAAAATCCAGCTCGCCAAAGACATAAAGTGATTCGGTGTTTTCTATGGGAATAATTGCTTTTGTGCCGTCCTCTTTTTCTAAAAAGATGGTGTTTTGCTGTCTTTTTAACCGGCCATTATTTAATATATAATAATTTTGCTTCATATCCAGCAAAGGTCATTGTAACTACAGCTTCGACAAATTTTTTTCTTTTCTGCCGCTGGCGGCAGGTCCATTTGGCTGATTGTTTTGATATCTTCTAACATAGTCATTATCTTTTCTTCATCTCCCGGCTCCAAAAAAACTTCCAGAGTTTTGCGCAGTTTGGGATAATTTATTTTGCCGGTAATATCCCCTACCCCTTTTTGCTTTAGATACCATATGTAGTATTTGACCTGCCAAATGTTTGGCTCTTCAACCTTTTTTGATTTCTTTACTTCGTGTATAACGCCTTCTTTGTCTACAAAATCAATTTTGATAGTGTCATCAATATCTATCTCTTTTGATTCGCGGTCATAAGACGACTCATGAATAACCTTGCCCAAATACACCAGGTCGCTGTTTTGCTCCATAGAAATATGGCGCATAAAATACCACAGCTTCCTGTGGCAGAGAAAATAGTAATTTATTTGTGTGCCGGTATAGTGGAGGGGGTTAGACATTTTTATTGAGACAACACTTCTTGTATTTCTTGCCACTGCCGCAGGGGCAGGGATCGTTACGGCCTATCTTCGTCTTTGGCTCTAGAGCTTTTCTCTCCTTGTCTTCCTTATTCCACCGTTCCTGCCTCCTGTTTATTTCCTGCTCATCATAAAAAGAAAGCCAGTCACGAGTGTAAATCTTAAGGTCTTTCCCCTCTGCAAAGGCCTTTATTACATCGGTATCAAAGAAAGAAGCCATATGTTTTGGATCGTTGTGTTTATGTATTCTCTCCTGTAGACCAAAGGCCAGTAAATTGTCTTTATATTCGGTCCGCTGAAAATCCAAAAGCACATTGCCGGATATTTCTTTGACAAATTTTTTCTCATCATCAGAGTTAAAAACCATTCCAATAATCCCGAATACTTTATTTTCGGCGTCTGGATTACTAATGGTTATGGCTCCCAGACATTCCAGTGCTACTGCCCGGGTATAATCATCAGAAGTTTTATCAATCACAATTTGCTTTAGTTCTTCAAGGGCCTGTTTTCCAATTTTTGAAAAAATTGACGGTAAAACCGAAGAAATCCAATCGCAGTCGTAAACTGTTGAGTATCTTAACGATTCCAAGAGAGGCAGAACAACCTCTTTGCCGCCAATAGCACCAAGAATGTGGGTTGCATGGATGGGAACCCAAGATTCGGGAGAATCTGTTGTCCAATTGAATCCTTCGGAGACAATTTCAGAAAGCGGCCCTACCATCTGCTCTTTGCGGTTTATGAACTCATCCACCGCCGCACGAGGTAGACGGTCTTCCTGGCTATACAGCAGGCCGATTAATTCGTTATCAGATAAAGTTTGGTGGTTCATTGGGGGAAAGCTCCTTTATAGTATTTGGTTATCAACGGATAATCTAATCCCATCAGTAGAATTATAACATTCCTTTGAAAGCTTAAGTATCCCGCAGCATTCCGATTCTGCAATTGGTTTGACATCATTTTGACCAAGGCGAATGTGAACAATCCTTCCTGCCATCCTTTTAAGCAGATTTTCAATCTTCATTTGATGCAATCTTTTCCTGTCAAAATCACTTGATTTTATGTTAGAAAACTCAATTATTAATTCTTCTAATTTTTCAAAATCATCTGATCCTTCAGGAATGAAATAGTGGTATTCCTCTCCATAAATCTTTTCGTCAATAAGCTTAAATTTTCCAATTTCAGCAAAAGCCGCTCCTTCAATTCTTTTAATAAAATCAATTTCACCGTCAATAAACTGACAGCCATAATGAATGCCAAAAATTGTTTCTGACTGAACATTTTTGAAAAAAGCTTGT
>JAHJDU010000308.1 GCA_018812385.1 Pseudomonadota bacterium | reverse complement strand
TTAATTTATAATCAAATAAAATCCTTGTACCTGATCCGGGCTGGCGGTTGATAAACTGCAGTTCCTTGTTTTTTAAATCCTCAATGGATTGAATATTTTTAGGATTTCCCTTTTGAACAATCAGCCCCTGGTCTCTCATGACAAGATTGATTACCCAGACCTTCTGGTCAGGCAGATATTTTTTAATATATGAAATATTATAGCTGCCGTCCTCAGGGTCCAGAAGATGGGCCCCGGCCATATGACAGGTGCCTTTTTTTATGGCCATAAGGCCGCCCATGCTGCCCACATGGCTTGATGAAACACTGATATCAGAACTCACCCCTTTTATCTGATCTGCCAGAATATCCAGGGTATTATCATGGGAACCCGTTATCACTATGGTATTTTCAATGGAAGATAACGGCCTTAACAATTGGGCCATGACCTTCTGATTCTCTGATATACCCTCAATATTTGTGGGTATTCTGATAATGCCGTCAGCCTCGGTCAGGGTGGTGATACTTCCTGATCCCCGGGGCAGTTGGGAAGCCATCAGTTTGCCATCCACGGAACCTATTTTTACCCTTAAAAATTCTTCCAGACCAATTTTTGAAGCAATTTTTCTTGCCGGGAAAACGGGAACGGATATTATTTCTTTTTTGGGAAGTTTCTGCATGTTTAACAATAAGGGGCCGGCAAATAGTTCAAAGGCAACAATGGCGGAAACGGGGTATCCCGGGATACCAAATATGGGAATGTCAAACACTTTGCCAAACATCATGGGTTTGCCCGGCATCATTGTAACCCCGTGGACATAAATTTCACCCAGCGATGAAATCACGGGTTTTGCAAAATCCTCAGACCCGGCTGAAGACCCGCCAATGATACAAATCATGTCATAATCTTGTTTTGCCGCTGTTTCCACAGCTGTTTTTATTTTTTCAAGGTTGTCCTTGAGCATGGGGTGTCGGTCAAATTTTGCCCCATGATCTTCACACAGCCCTCCTAATACAGAAGAGTTGGATTCCACCACATCCCCTGGTTTGAGCTGGTCTATTTTAATTTCATGCCATTGCTTGAGTTCCGATCCCGTTGGTATAATCAAAACTTTTGGCTGTTTATAAACGGCCACCTTGAATATGCCACCGGAAAGAAGTGCACCAAGGGAATGGGCATTGATCCTGTGGCCTTGGGGGAACAGCAATTGGGTGGCCACAATATCTTCCCCCATTTTCCTGACATGCTGCCAGGGAAACACAGGGGCCTCAATTTCAACACTCTTTTCGTCAATAATATTGAGATGTTCTATCATAATGACGGCATTGGTGCCTTTTGGCATGGCGTGTCCCGTATTGACCCAGAAGGCATTTTTATCGGGACAAAGGGTGATGGGAGCATCTTGCCGTGCACCAAATGTAATCTTTGCATCTACAGCAATACCATCCATGGCAGCTGCATGGAAATTGGGTGAAGAGATAGCTGCCATGGCAGGTGCAGCCAAGACCCTGCCTTTTGCATCCACCACATCAAGGGTTTCAATTTTTGTTACAAGATGTTTAAAATGATCAAAGAGGATTTTTGTTGTCTCTTCAATACTTTTCATATCAAGGTATACGTTTCTTTTGGAATTCATAGGTATGATCTCTTTTGTTTTTGGATTTTTTTTATAAAAGAATGATATTTACCATGGTGTCTTTTTCCAGGCCTTCAACATGCTCCCCGATTTCAAGGAGTCCATCTGCATGAATCATGGTTCTGATCAGCCCTGATTTTCCAAGGACGGGTTTTGCCAGCAACAGGTTTTCTTTTTTTATAAGCTCGACCCTGACAAAATCCCTTCTGCCTTGGGCAGATGGCACATTCCGAGTCAGCTTTGCCGGAACCCTGATGGTTCTGTCCAGATGTTCAAGCCCTTTAAGCCGGTTTAAAAAAGGGATGACCACAATTTTGAGTACCACCATGGCAGAGACCACCTGGCCGGGAAGTCCCCACACGGGTTTTTTTCCAACTTTAGCAAGAATGGTTGGTTTGCCTGGACTTATGGACATGCCATGGACCAATATTTCAGTATCTGGTAACGAGGACAATACCTCAATGGTAAAATCCCTTGTTCCCACAGAGCTTCCTCCGGAGATAAGGACCATGTCCGTTTCTTCAAGGGCTTTTTCAACTGCTTTTTTGATGGCATTGGGATCATCTTTGATAATGCCATAGCTAATGGGTATGGCATGGGCTTCATTGATAAATCCTGACAGGGCATAAGAGTTGATATCACGGATTTTACCGGGAACAGGCTCTTCTTCAATGGGAATAATTTCATCTCCCGTTGAAATGATACCGACTTTTGGTGTTTTAAAGGTTTCAATATGTGTAAATCCAAGGCCTGCGGCAAGGCCTTGTTCCTGGGGGCGAATAAAGGTTCCTCTGGATAAAACAATGTCTTTTTCTGAAAAATCCTCGGATTTATCAATCACATTCTGTAAAGGAGCAACACTTTTATAAATTTCAACGGAAAGTTCATCAATGAGTTCTGCATGTTCCACCATGACAACACTGTCCGCTCCTTTGGGCAGCATTCCGCCTGTTGAAATTTTTGCAGCCTGGCCTTGAGCAATACTGAATTTCGGGATATCGCCCATTAGAATGGTTCCTGCAATATCAAGCCAGGCAGGACTGGATTCAGATGCCCCGAATGTGGAATCTGCCGCAACGGCGTACCCGTCCATGGTGGCCCTCTTAAATCCTGGCATATCTTTTTTTGCAACCAGATCATGGGCAAGAACCCTTGAAAAAGCATTGAAAACAGGTGTTTTTTCAGTTCCAACAGGAAAAAATTTTCCTGTCAGCGCCATTACCTCTTCAAGGCTTTTTACTTTGAAAAAATAATTCATTTTACTTGTGACCTCTGTGTTACTTGTGACCTTCAGGTTAATGCCTCTTTCAATCGATCCATGGCCAAGGTCACGTTTTCAAGACTGTTAAATGCGCTGATTCTGATATAGTCTTTGCCGCACCTGCCAAAACCGGCTCCAGGTGTGCACACGACCCCGGCTTTGGTCAAGAGCAGGTCAAAAAATTCCCAGGAATCCCTGCCTGCGGAATCTATCCAGATATAGGGAGCGTTTTTCCCGCCAACATAATCAAGTCCAATGGATGCAATAGTTTTGCTGATGATATCGGCATTATTAAGGTAATAGTCAATCTGTTGCCTGACCTGGACTTTACCCTCTTTTGAATAAACGGCTTCCGCAGCTTTTTGAACAGGATAGGATACCCCATTGAATTTAGTGCTTTGTCTCCTGCTCCAGAGGGCATGGAGGGATATTTTTTCCCCTTTTGAATTAAAAATCATGCACTCTTTTGGTACCACAGTAAACCCGCAACGTGTCCCTGTAAACCCAGCCGTTTTTGAAAAACTCCTGAATTCAACGGCCACTTCTTTTGCCCCTTGAATTTCATAGATGGTTTTAGGAAGGGCTTCATCCCGGATAAAGGATTCATAGGCAGCATCAAATAAAATCAATGAACGGTTTTCCTTAGCATAGCGCACCCATTCGGTAAGCTGATTTTTTGTAATAGTTGAACCTGTCGGGTTGTTGGGAAAACAAAGATAGATCAAATCCACTGGCTCATCCGGAAGTTTTGGAAGGAATTGGTTTTCCTTTAAACATTCCATATAAAAAATTCCATTATATCTGCCTGCCTCATACTCACCTGTTCGGCCGGCCATGACATTGGTATCCAGATATGCCGGGTATACAGGGTCAGGAATGGCTACTTTGATATCTTTTGCAAATATTTCCTGGAAATTTCCCGTATCGCATTTTGCACCGTCACTTACAAATATTTCATCGGCCTGAATATCTGCCCCTCTGACCTGGAAATCATTTTTTGCAATCTTTTCTCTTAAAAAAGCATATCCCTGTTCCGGGCCATATCCTCTGAAGGTGGCATCATTGGCCATTTCATCCACCCCGTCATGGAATCCTTTAATCACTGCAGGAGCAAGAGCCTTTGTGACGTCACCAATCCCCAGTCTGATGATGTGTGCTTCTGGATTTTTCTGCTGATAGTCATTTACTTTTTTTGCAATATCTGAAAACAGATAAGATGCTTTTAATTTACTATAATTGTCATTTGCTTTGATCATAACTTGTCCTTTCAATCTATATAGTGTTTGAACGAAAACTCACCCATCTACTGCGTTGCTGCAAAATCCTGCCAAATTATAAATCGGGCCTCATGT
>JAHJDU010000307.1 GCA_018812385.1 Pseudomonadota bacterium | reverse complement strand
GTCTCCTGCCATTTTCATCTGTTTTATGGCCTCAAGGCCGATAATGCTTTGATGGATCATGACGTGATTTAATACACTGCCCAAAGCATATTTGGTGTTGTCATCGGAAACAGCTTCTTCCACTGCTTCGCTGATGGCCATGCCAAGACTGCCCGGAGAATCAGGATCTTTTTCAAGAATGCTGCGTCCTGCCCTTGTTTCAGTGCTGGGACTAGCTGTACAATTGGCCCCCCAGGTTTCCATCATCAAGCGGCGGTAGGGTTTCTGGTTGTATGAGATTTTTACCATGAACACTTTGCACTCAATTCCGAAAAACGAACAGCACATGGCAAGGGCGCTGCCCCATTGGCCAGCTCCTGTTTCAGTGGTGATCTTTTTTGTGCCAGCCACCTTATTATAATAGGCCTGGGGAAGGGCTGTGTTGGGTTTGTGGCTGCCGGCAGGACTGACCCCCTCATTTTTAAAATAAATTTTAGCAGGGGTATCCAGGGCTTTTTCAAGATTGTAAGCCCGGTACAGAGGAGAGGGTCTCCATATGGTATATTTGTCCAGGACTTCTTCAGGGATGTCAATCCATCTTTGGGTGCTCACTTCCTGTTCAATCAGGTTCATGGGGAAAATCGGGGCAAGGTCTTCAGGTCCGACTGGCTGTCCGGTTCCGGGGTGAAGTGGCGGCTCCATGGGAGTTGGCATGTCGGCCATGATATTATACCATTGCCGCGGCATGTCTTGTTCGTTTAATACATACTTTTTGTCTCTCATAGGTCCTCCTTGTTTGTGGTTAGAGTTATGGGGTTAAAACTCATTGAAAATATTAAAACATATTCATTGAATATGTAATGACTACAAACTTATCAGGTTTGACACTATCACAATTTCTTTATGAGAATAACCGGGTCAAGTCAAGTATTAAATTCAACCCTGACCACAATCAAGGTACCACCTGCTGCGTTGACTGTGGTCGTTCCTCCCTGCGGAGTATAACTTATACGCCTCACTCGTCACTCCTTGTCGCCTTGCATTTGGCACCTTGCTGATGGTCAGGGATGGTTATCAGATTTTTATAATCATCCATTGTGTCCACATCAACCAGGATGGCGTTATCAGGAATCTGTACTTTTAATATGGATTCTTTAAATTCATCAAAAAGAGCCCTTGCCCCGACATCGGCGGACAGGGATTTTAAGCGATGAAACAAAGGCCTGGCAATGATGACGGGGTTGCCCCGTGTGCCGTTGCAATAAGGGATGATAATGGGCGCGTTGGAGGTTTCAAAGGCATTAATCAGCTGGTTGATAATGGCGGCACTGACAAGGGGCTGATCTCCTAAAAGGAACATTGCTGCATCACAAATGGATGAGACATTTTCAAGGCCTTTGATAAGGGATGTACTTTGTCCCTTTGAGTATTCTTTGTTTCTGACGATTTTTGTACCGGAAAAATCTATGGTTTGACTTATTTTATCTGCCTTATGCCCTAAAACAACTATGATTTCATGCAATGCTGATTCCTTTGCGGCTTCAACCACCTGACCCAGAAGGGTGGTTTTCCCAAAGGGCAGCAATTGTTTTGTTTTCCCCATGCGGGATGCTGATCCGGCAGCAAGGATGACTCCGGCAATTTTTTTTCTGGAAAGGCTCATAAAATAAGGTTTTTCTGTTTTTCCTTTTGAATTATTTTTTAAGTATTAAACAGCTTTTAACGGGAAACTCATCAATAAGGGATGCTATAATAATCTGGTGAATAATTTTGTTTGTTTGCAGAAGTTGAGCAATTTTTTGACCGGAGCTTATTTTGTCAGGATTGTCAGCTTTGTTTAGAATTACAAAATTTGTCGAGGGATGGCTCAAATGTCCGGCCTTTTTTATCTCAATGGCAATGGAAGTTGCCATTGACTGCTCATCCATGGTTCCTCCCAGGGGTAATCCTGTATTTTTTGAAAAAAGTTTTGCCCTGTGGACATGGGTTTCATCAAAAGGTTTCCCAATAGCATCAAGCCCTGCTACAAGGATCAGGTGGGTGGTGGCTTTGGGGACTACAGGTTCATGAGAAGCCGTTGATTTAAGGGGTTTTTGTCTGGCCCCGTCCGCCTCTACAATTATCCAGTCAAAAAGGCTGGCCTGCCATAATTGATCAATGCTGTCAGGGGCAAACCCTTTTAGTTTCCCCGTTGCCAGATCATATTTCGCTCCGGCAGAAAAATGAAGGTAACTCTTAAGACGGACGTCTGATTTTTTAACAAACTCGTCAATAGATCTGTCAATGATTGTAAAAGGGGATTGATCCGGCGTTGGCATGAAAATTTTCGTGGTGGTTGTGGTTAAAACGCTTTTACCAAAACTTTCAAGTTCTTTTGCTAATCGGAACATGAGACTGGTTTTCCCGCCCGCGCCAATTATGCTGATGATGCCCTGGCCGGTTAATTGCAATGTATCAATGAGTCTGGTTTTCATTAAGAACTACGTTTGTGTCAAACAAAATTTTCATGAATATTTATTTTCTAAATGTTTTTTATAGTCATTTTTTGATACTTTTTTGCCCCGCATTATTCCCTTTAGTGATTGAACTATGGGGGTAAGACTTTGTTTTTTTAATATTGTACGTCTTTGGTGCAAAGGTGTCAAGGATTCTACTAACAGGATTCTACTGCAACCTTTTTTATAAAATATCTGGGCTAAATTAATTACCGATCACGAGCAACGACTGACACATAATCTTCCAACAAGGAAAAGGAGAGGCTTAAAGACTTTTTTCAGCCTTTATAATGGCCAGAAGACCGGCATGAAGATTCT
>JAHJDU010000306.1 GCA_018812385.1 Pseudomonadota bacterium | reverse complement strand
TTGGGTGACGGCATCCCGATCCGCCGTACCGTCTTTTTTCCGGTATGGAAGGTATTCCAATATTGCCGGGACTGGGTTTTGGGGGGCATTTTCAGGCATCCATATCCGGGCGGCCAAACGGCATCCGTCATTCAACATGATCCGGGTATGTTCTATTTCTTTCACAGAACTAGGAAAATCGGCTTTAATCTCCATTACTTATTTCTCCTGAAATTTTTTATAATTTAGGATATTGCAAGTGATATGCCAGACAGTAATTTGTCCTGAATCTGGGTCATTTTTTTGTTTAACTATCTGAAATTAAGCTGGATTCATATGGACTCGAATTTTATTAAACACAGGCGGAATTAAAAAATTTCCATTTTTTAATTCCTGTTTTTTAAAAAACAGGAAAAATGCTTGACAATATTATTTTAAGCCGTGCTCCTTTAAAAGGCTATACAGCCGCGAAAGGGAAAGTCCGGCTTTTAGGGCGGCTTTTGGCATGTCACTGTCGGTTTCAGTAAGCAGGTGGCGCAGGTATTTTCGATCCTGCTGGAGCCGGTATTCCCGAATAGTGGACAAAGGAGCTTGAGCTGAATCTGTTGGCAACTGGTGTGCAGACTCCATGCCTTTCCGGGCCACCATCACCCTGAGATTGGCCGGCAAATGCTGTACAATCAGATTTTTTTCGTTCATTGCCGCTGCCACAGCAGCTTCCATGACATGTTGAAACTCTCTGATATTTCCGGGCCATTCATAGGTTTCAAGTGCAGTTAAGAACTCTTTTGACAGATGCTTTCCTGGGTCCGACAGGGTAGCAAGAGAATGGATGACAAGGTGCGGCAGATCTTCCAGCCGCTCCCTCAACGGCGGCAGGTGGATGGCCATGGACTTGAGCCTGAACAAAAGATCTTTCCTGAATTTTCCTTTCCCGGCCAATTGGTCCAGGTCTTTATTGGTTGCAGCAATCAACCGGAAATCACTGTGTTTTTCATGGCTTGATCCTACCGGGCAAAAGGATTTTTCCTGGAGAACCCTTAAAAACATTCTTTGAAGATCCAGGGGCAGATCTCCGACTTCGTCCATGAACAACGTGCTGCCGTCCGCAGAGGCGAAAAACCCGGCAACATCCTTATCCGCACCTGTAAAAGCGCCTTTGACATAGCCGAACAAAACACTTTCCGCCAGAGTTTGGGGAAGAGCTGCGCAATCCACCACCACCAGTCGTGCCGCAGCCCGGCTGCTGTTGGCATGAATGGCCCGGGCAACCAATTCTTTGCCGGTTCCGGTTTCTCCCGTGATCAGGACATTGAAATCATTTAAGGCAGCCTGGCCCACAAGGGCCAGGCATCGCTGCAAGGCTGGTGATTTACCGACAATACCGCATGGATCAAGGGTTTTCAGGGCATTGAGTGCTAATGTGACCCGGCGGTGTTCCAATGCCCGTACCACAATCAGGTTAATGCGTTCAAAGGCTGTGGTTTTAATCAGATAGTCCCAGGCACCGTTAACCACTGCCAATTCTGCGCTGTCAGCGTCACCGGCACCAGTTATGATAATAACTTCAGGGGCCTGGTTTAGCTGCCGAATCCATGGCAGCAGGGTCAGGCCGCTGCCGTCGGGCAGGCCAACATCCAACAGGATCAGGTCCCAGGTCTTTTGTTCCAGTTCCCGACGGCAGTCATCCATCCGGTGGCAGATTCGGCTTTCATGCCCCATTCGCTGGATGAGGTCTTCCAGCATCCGGCAGAAAAACGGGTCATCGTCAACGATTAATATTTTTGCCTGGCGGGTGTGTGTATTCATTTATGTCCTGTTTTATTATGATATTTAATTTGTTTTTAATTTATCTTTTTCCCCGGACACGACTGTTTTGCATGAAAGGCGCTTTTCAAGGCCGAAGCAAGATCTTCTAGGATCAGGGGCTTTATCAGGATGCTGTGAATCCCTGAATGGAGCAATTCATCAATGTCCAAATTTTTACTATTGCCCGTACACAGGATCACTGGAATCTCCGGGTCCAGACTCAAAATTCGATGGGCCAGTTCAGCACCATTCATTTTCGGCATGGCATAGTCGACGATCACCGCTTGGAAATTAAACGGCCCTTTAATAACTCTTTCAAGCGCCTGGATCGGATCTGAAAAAGTTTCCGCTTTATATCCCAGATGTTCAAGCATCTCCTGCCCTACCATTAACAAAGAAAGGTTATCATCAATGAAGAACACCCGCTCCTGACCACCGGGTATACTGGATGTTGCCGTGGGCAAAACAAGCTCTTTCGGCTGAACTTTTGGCAGATATACTGAAAAAGTACTGCCTTTCCCGAGGGTACTGTCCACGATCACCTTGCCTTCATATTCCCGGACAATGCCGTGAACGACGGCAAGTCCCATACCAGTGCCTTCGCCTACGTCCTTTGTGGTATAATAGGGTTCAAAAATTCTGTCCAGCAGATGGGGAGCGATACCGACACCAATATCTGTAACACGGATGACCACATAGCTGCCTGTGGCAATATCCATCTTCTTTGCCTGCTCTGATTCAATGTCTTTTTGAAAAAGGTGTACCGTCAGTATTCCACCTTGGGGCGACATGGCCTGGGCTGCATTGGTGCATAGATTCATCACTACCTGATGGATCTGTATCGGGTCGGCCATCACGGATCCGCTTGTATCCAAAAAGTCCTGCTGAATGTCAACATTGGGCGGCACCAGAGCCTTTAAAAACTTTAAGGTCTCTTTAATAATAGGTGAAATCAGGATGGCCCGGGGTGTATCATCGCTGCGCCGGCTGAAGGTCAGGATCTGGTTCACCAGATCTTTTGCAAGATTGCCGGCCTTGAATACCTGTTCCAGGCGTTGCCGCATTTTACTCTTTTCCGGGCTGTCTAAAAGTGCCATCTGGGTAAATCCCAATATGGATCCCAGGATATTATTAAAGTCATGGGCAATACCGCCGGCCAGGATACCGATGGATTCCATCTTTTGTGCCTGGCGCAATTGTTTTTCCAATTTATTCTGAAGCGTAATGTCTTCTACGACATCAATGGAATAGAGATATTGGCCGTTTTCCGAGTGTATCAGG
>JAHJDU010000305.1 GCA_018812385.1 Pseudomonadota bacterium | reverse complement strand
CTATAATTCAAGAAGAATGGGGCAAATATCCTAAAATCGACAAGTTTTTGATAAACGCATACTTTATCAGGGGTGGGTTCTGAATTTGAAGGCTTTAACGATAAGGCTTTCTAACTACCCAACCGTTATTTGCTGTCATAGAAAAATTCTGTTGATCAAAAACACTTAATCAAGTGTTTTTTTTAACTATTCAAGTTGATCAATCAAGGTGTCCGCTTCAATACGAAGCTTTCTGCGTGATTCGATATCATCTACCCTCTGGAGTTCATCGTAAATTTCAATTTATTCATTTATTGCCGGATTTTGAAGGGGCTATTATGGCCTCCGGCAAGTTGGTAGATATGCAAAAAATTGGCGGTAAAATAAAAGAATTTAAGAAGGAAATCAAGTGACGCGATTGTCAGACTTTTGTCATACCTTATTACTCTATTACATTTAATAACCCTTGACAAAGTTATCATAAAGGATAACAATTCTAATTAAAAAACATGGATATTAGATCATATGACTTGGGAAATTACATTTTATAATGAAAAAGTTAAAATGCAAATAAGGCTATTCCCAATTGGGATACAAACAAATCTTACATATATCTTAGAATTGATAAAAGAATTGGGGCCAAATTTAGGCAAACCACATACAGCACCATTAGGGAAGGGATTAAAAACACCTAAAAAAGATTTGGACCTTGCGATAAAAAGAATGAAGGAGATAAAAAATGAATAGACCAACATTTGAAGATTTTAAAAAAGAAGCCATGGCAGACCCTGAATTCAAAAAAGAATATGAAGCACTTGCACCTATTTGGGAACTTAGAAAAAAGCTCATACAACTAAGAATTAAGGAAGGAAAAACCCAGGAACAAGTTGCTAAACTCATGGGTACACAAAAAAGCAATATTTCACGACTTGAAAGCGGGGGAAAAGCTTCTTTCCCAACATTGGCGACGATATCAAAATATGCAAACGCACTTGGTTATAAAGTCAATTTAGAATTCGAATCTTTATCTTAATTTATATTTTTTCTTATTTTCTTAATCACAAACAAAAAAATAAGACCCCTGCCAGACGTCCCCGGCCGGTGGAAGAAATGACGGTTTTTCGCCGGGGCTTTTTCCGGAAAAAATCGGTTGTTCCAACATCTATACAAAACTCCAGCAAGTGACTTCTTAAAAAACCAATCCATATTTATTCCCTAATTTTCCCACAGCAATTCCTTGACAACACCCTCTTAAAATCATAGATAAAATCCCATAATATATAAATAATTTCAGACAAACAGGAGCCTCTCCCAAATTGACCCTTACCAAAACAACAATCGTTGAAAAAATTGCAGAAAAAAATAACCAGTCGCCCTCAGAAGCAAAAGAAACACTGGAAGTCCTTCTTGAAGTCATGAAATCAACATTGGCATCTGGAGAAGATATAATGATTTCAGGGTTTGGAAAATTCCAGGCAAATGGAAAATCACCGCGTAAGGGAAGGAATCCTGCTACTGGGGAAACTATGGTATTGGATAAAAGAAGGGTTGTGGTGTTTAAGTGTGCTGGTGGGTTGAGGGATCAGGTGAATGGGGAATAATAAGGTTTACAAAAAATGAAATCAAGGTATTAATGAATGACCGCTGTTAAAATTCCATACGATCAACTAAGCTCAGAAGCACTGCAAGGTGTCATCGAAGAATTTGTAACCCGGGATGGCACTGACTATGGTGAAGTCGAAGTCTCCCTGGAAACAAAAATAGCCCAGGTGCTTGGCCAACTTAAATCCGGAAAAGCAGTTATTGTGTTTGACCAGGGATCTGAAACATGTACTATTTTGAAAAGCGATGACTCTGTTTTGAATGGTATTGATGCTTGTAGGATGTGACATAACGCCAAGGTAGGCGAGCTTACTTCCAAAATTCTTTTGAGTCTATTCCAAATCGGCGCAAGGCCGCAGTAATCACCGGGCCATATATTTCAGTTCCCTTGCCATGGCTTTTGATCGGATATTGTGGCCCTTTTTTCGAACCTTTTTTTTCAGGCTTCAAAAGGATGATCTCCGAGCCCTTACCTCTGCGCTGCATAATAATAACACCAAATTTTTTAATTTTTTTGAGAAAATCTTTTAACTGTAAGGGCCGGTTAGGCATGGCACAGATTTGCTTCTGGATTACAAATATTTGTGATCAACCAAGGGGGAGTTTTTTCAATATCGTTTTTCTTTTTGAATTCTGATCTGATTTCATATTTTCTTTCTATCTGTTCTTTGCATTTGAAAAGTTCTTGCCATACTTCAGGTGGAGCAGGATGAAAAAGGTTATCAAGGTTATCGTTCGAGAATGCAGAGTCAATTTGAGCACAAACGAGAGACACGAGTTCTCTCTGAGCATCATCTATAGTTGTACCAACGGCGACAATATCAAGCTCAAGGCAATGAGCAACAAACATACCATCTTCCTTTTTTGTTAAAACATTTACTGTGATTGATGTTTTGTTGCTTTTTTGAATAAGTTCAGCCATCTTCTCTCCTAATAAAAATGTTAAATGACCGCTCTGTGTCTTTAAATATAAAAATTTGTTCGTATGAAATCAAGCCTTTTTGTAACTTTTATATGAGCTCAACAAAAAAAGCAACTGGGAAATATGATTTATTAAGACCTCTGTCAGGCTTCCCCGGTCGGTGGAAGAAATGATAGTTTCTTGCCCGGGCTTTTTCCGGCAAAAATCGTTATTTCTATAATTGAAAGAATATGTCCAAGATACAGGCCCAGAATATTTTTCGGCTGTTCTCAGAAACAAAAAGCCCGGAAAAACTGGTTTTCCGGGCTAAAATTTGGTGGAGGCGGCGGGAGTTGAACCCG
>JAHJDU010000304.1 GCA_018812385.1 Pseudomonadota bacterium | reverse complement strand
TTGGCCCGTTCGGCAATTTCAGGAACCATGTGTTCCCATTCAATGGCCATCATGTGGACACCTGCCACTCCTTCCATTTCCTTGAATTCTTCAACCTGTTCAAGAGCGAATTTGATGCCCTCTTCTGACTGATCTCTTTTATCCACACCTTTGAGGCGTTTGATCAAAGAATCAGGAATATCCATACCAGGTACAAATTTTGACATGAAATTTGCCATACCGGCATTTTTCATGGGCGTCACCCCGGCCAGGATATAGCATTTTTCATGGAGCCCCATGTCCACGACCTTTTTCATAAAGTCTCTCATCTTGTCCATGTTAAAAACACACTGGGTCTGGATAAAATCCGCCCCTGCTGTAATTTTATTGGCAAGCCTGTACACCCTGTATTCATAAGGATCAGCAAAGGGATTGCAGGCTGCACCGATAAACATTTTGGGTGGGACATCAATGTCTTCATCATTCATGAATTTTCCTTCATCCCGCATTTTCTTTACCAGCGCGATCAGCTGCATGGAATCAATATCATGAACATTTTTTGCCTCAGGATGATTTCCAAATGTCTGATGATCACCGGAAAGACACAGCATGTTCCTTATACCAAGGGCATAGGCCCCTAGAATATCACTCATTATGGCCAGACGGTTCCGGTCCCGGCAAACCATCTGAAAATTGGGCTCAAGTCCTTCTTCAATCATCAGTACACACCCTGCCATAGAAGACATTCTGACCACGGCTGTCTGGTTATCCGTCATATTTACCGCATCCACATTGCCTTTAAGATATTTTAATTTTTCTTTCAGACGTGCGACATTGGCACCTTTGGGTGGGCCGCATTCTCCTGTAAATGCAAAATGTCCGGCTTTCAGAACCTTTTCAAGATTACTACCTGATTTGAGCTTACTCATTTTGGTTCTCTCCTTTGTCTTTTATATATTTCCCTGAATCAGTTCTTCTCTGATACTTTTCCTAGGTCCCCCATCTCTTGCCGTTCTCCAGTTTTTTACCCCTTTGACACCGATAAGATCTGCAAGTCTTCCAGCGTCCATTTTCTTTCTGACAATGGAATCCCAGATGCAGACGGTATCTTTGTTCACCTCACAGATACCTTGGGATGATCCGCCGCAAGGACCATTCATAAGGCTTTTGGCACATCTGGCAATGGGGCAGAGCCCTCCGAAATTATGGATGGCACAGGTACCACAGCCAGCACACCGTTCTTCCCAGACCCCGTGTTGGGTGGCACCGCCAAAAAAAGTTGTATTCACGCCGGGATAAAATGTCTGCTCAGGATACATTTCAGATAAAAACTGGGGGCCCACACCACAGGCAAGCGAAATGACGGCATCATAATTTCCAACGGTTTCACTAATGCCTGCCACATATTCGGTGTCACATTGTCTTTCCAGAACTTCAATATCAATGTCAATATGGCTGCCCTGTTTCTTTCTGGCAATTTTTATTGAGGATGCAAGGATTTCAACCTCTTTTAATCCGCCAACATTGCAGACTGTGACACACCCCTTACACCCGGCGATAAGAATTTTCTTGTTTTCTTCCACCATCGATAAGATCTCTTGAAGAGATTTCCGATCTGCTACTATCATGATTCACCTCTATATTTTTTTTAAGTTGTGTCGAAAACTCAAATTTTCCAGCACAGCTTAATTTAAAGTTTCACGCTGCATGGTTTTTTTTTACCGGACTGGGTCCCAACTCCCTGATTTTGGACACCATTTCATTGGCAATTTCGGCAAATCTTGCTCCCTGGGCACTGGACAGGTTATACATTTGTACCCGTTCAGGCTCAATCCCGATCTCTGTCAATGTTTTTTTAACATATTCCACCTTTCTTCGGGCCTTGAGATTGCCTTCAATATAATGGCACTCACCTTCAAGGCATCCTGCAACATATACCCCATCCGCCCCGTCTTCAATGGCATTCAGCAGATGAAGGATGTCCACCCTTCCCGTGCATGGCACCTGAATGATTTTGACATCAGCAGGATAGGAAAGTCTCATGGAACCTGCCAGGTCCCCGGCTGCATATGCTCAATACTGACAGCAAAAAGCGATTATCCTGGGTTCAAACTCTTGGGTCATTCTTAACCTCCGTTTCTGTTTTGGGGTCAGGCTTGCGTTGTTGCGTTATTAGGTTCAATAACGCAACAACACAAGCCTGACCCCGGCTATTTATGCCTCTTGAAAAAGCGCATCCGTCTTTGCCATTATCTGCTGATCCGTAAAATGATTCAGCTTAATGGCCTTACCCGGACATTCTGCCACACAGGCACCACATCCATGACATTCGGCTGCATCAATCTGAGCATATCCGTCAGCATGGATATAGGGTATGTGATAAGGACAGGTTCGAACACAGGTCAGGCACACTGCACATTTTTCAGGCGTGACTTCTGCCACTACACCACCCACCATCAAAGAATCTCTTGAAAGGATTGTCATGGCACGGGCAACGGCAGCTCTTGCCTGGGAGATACTTTCTTCAACAGGTTTTGGATAATGGGCAAGACCTGCCACAAACAATCCGTCTGATGCAAAATCCACGGGCCGAAGCTTTGCATGGGCTTCCACCAGGAAACCTTCAGCATTTGTCGGCACTTTAAATTTTTCAAACAACCGCTTGTTGTCTCCCGGAATAATACCCGAGGCCAGTACGACAAGATCTGGATTAATGGTTACGGGCATCTGGAGAACATGATCAATAATAGATAGCTCAAGTTCTTTGTTGGAATTTTTTCTAAGCGTCGGCATTTTTTCAAGGTCATACCTTATAAACAGCACACCTGATTCCCTTGCCTGCTTGTAAAGATCTTCTCTGAATCCATAAGATCTGATATCCCGGTATACCACATAGACCCTTTTTCTCCGGTCCATTGTTTTAAGGGCAATGGCACTTTTCAGGCTGTGGGTACAGCAAACCTTGCTGCAATAAGGATTTTCATTATTCCTGGATTCAACGCACTGGATAAAAACAATGGCCCTGGCTTTTTTGAGACGGGAGTCCCCTTCCCTTAAGGCCGCATCCATGTCCAGATGGGTTAATACATCTGGATGGTCACCATAGAGGTACTCGGAAGGCCTGTACTCCATTCCTCCCGTGGCAAGAATGGCTGCCCCGTGTTCAATGGTCGCCTGTTTCCCGTTTTCATTGGTTTTTATGGTGGTAACAAAATTACCCATGGAGCCTGTAAAGGAATTAACTTCAGAATCAAGATATATATTGATGGATTCACTGGCATGGGCCCTTGCGATAAGATCCTCAAGATAAGTTTGTATTTCTTCTCCCTGCCAGGTGGTATTCAGGTTCCTGGCAATCCCGCCAAGCACAGTTGCTTTTTCAACCAGATGGACCTCAACTCCCTGGCTGGCTGCAGAAAGCGCAGCTTCCATACCTGCCACACCACCACCCACCACAAGGAGGGACTTTTTAATATCCAGACTGACCTGATGTAATGGTTCCACCAATGCCGCTTTTGCAACGGCCATACGCACCAGGTCCTTTGCTTTTGCGGTGGCTTTTTCCGGTTCTTTCATATGGACCCAGGTATTCTGATCCCTGATATTGGCCATCTCAAAAAGGTATTTATTCAGGCCTGCATCCCTTATTGTTTCCTGGAACAATGGTTCATGGGTTCTGGGTGAACAGGATGCCACCACTACCCGGTTAAGTTTCTGTTCCTGGATAACCTTTTTCATGTGATCCTGGGAATCCTGGGAACAGGTAAACAGATTGTCCTCCACATGGACGACATAGGGAAGGGTTGCAGCATAATCCCTGACCGCCGGCACATCGGCGATACCGCCGATATTGATACCGCAATTACAGACAAACACACCGATACGGGGATTTTGTCCTGAAAAATCAATCTCCGGCGGCAATTCCTTGGTTTTTGTCTGGGTCCATCTGCCGTCTTTCAGGGCCATGGATGCTGTGGCTGCTGCTGCAGATGCTTCCATGACAGATGCGGGGATATCCTTTGGTTCCTGGAAGGTTCCGCAGACATAGACCCCTTTTTTACTGGTGCACACCGGAGACAGGTCATTGGTTTTAGCAAACCCATGGCTGTTAAGCTCGATTCCTATTTTATCTGCCAGAGCCTGGGCATCCTTATTGGGCGAAAGCCCTATGGAAAGCACAACCATGTCAAAAATTTCTTCTGCCATACTTCCTGCCTCCGTGGAGTATACAATCTTGTAAGTATCTCCTGGCTCCGGAAAAACAGAATGAATCCTTGATCGGACAAACCGAACCCCATTATCATCCTGGGCCCTGATATTGTATTTATCAAAGTCTTTGCCATGGGTTCTCATATCCATGAAAAAAATAGCTGCATCAAGTCCCTTATCACTATGCTCTTTTGCAATCACTGCCTGTTTGTTGGCATACATGCAGCAGACACCGGAACAATAGGAATGATCTCCTTTATTGATATCCCTTGACCCCACGCACTGAAGCCAGGCAATCTTTTTGGGTTCTTTATGATCAGACGGCCGCACCAGGTGTCCGCCATACGGTCCTGATGCAGACAGAATTCTTTCAAATTCCAGGCTGGTCATGACATTGGGGCTGTGACCATAACAATAGCTTGTCATCTGGGAGGGTTCAAAAGGCGTAAACCCGGGAGAAAGAATAATGGCACCCACGTCAATGGAATGCACCTGCTCCACCATGGAATGATCCACTGCATTGGCAAGGCAGGCATCCACGCACTGCATGCACTCTGAGCAATACCCGCAGTTCAGGCATCTTGCTGCTTCTTTCTGGCCTTCTTCCTGGCCATATCCCAGTTCCACTTCATCAAAATTGCCCACCCGTTTTGCAGCGGCAAGTTCCGGCATCTTATACCGGCTTTCCTGCTTCATATCTTCCATTATTGGACGGAACTCGGGATTTTCAACCACGGGAAGCTGCCGGCCTTCTTCCATGTCCAGACCTTTAAGGTATCGGACAATGGATTCGGCTGCTTCCATACCGGCTGCAATGGCACCGATGGCAACACCGGGGCCTGTCTGGACATCACCTCCGGCAAAAACACCTTTCATGTCCGTGGCAAGGGTGACGGGGTTGACCTCTGTGGTGTTCCATTTGCTGATCTTCAGATCCGCAAGTTTTTCAATTGCCAAAAGATCCGGCTGCTGGCCAATGGCAGGAATTAGCTGATCCATTTCAATATCATATTCACTGCCAGGGATGGGAATAGGACGTCTTCTGCCGGAAGAATCCGGTTCACCCAATTCCATTTTAATGACCCTTAACGCCTTGACATGTCCTTTTTCTTCAACGACCATCTGGGGAGCTGCAAGATAAGTTATCTTGGCACCTTCATCTTCTGCCGCAACAATTTCCTCTTCCCAGGCCGGCATCTCTTTTCTTGTTCGGCGATATAGAATAGTGACTTCATCCGCACCCAGTCGAACCGCAGATCTTGCCACATCAATGGCCACATTGCCGCCGCCGATGATGCAGACCTTTTTGCCGACCTTTGTTGTTCCGGTAAGGTTGAGTTCTCTTAAAAAATCAACCCCCTGGCAGACCCCTTTAAGTTCTTCGCCGGGAATGCCAAGTTCAATACCTTTATGAGCACCCAAACCTAGAAAGACTGCATCAAACCCGTCAGCCATGAGGCTGTCCAGGGTAAAATCTTTGCCAAGACAGGCATTGAGCTTGAGTTCAACACCCAGGTTGGTGACAACCTGTATATCCTTGTCAAGGACTTCTCTTGGAAGACGGTGTGCAGGAATACCAACTCTAAGCATGCCGCCTGCCTGGGGCAGGGCTTCAAATATAGTGGCATCAACCCCCTGCTTTGCCAGGTGAAAGGCAGCGGAAAGTCCGGCCGGGCCGGAACCTATGATGGCTACTTTTTTGCCGATCTTGTCCGCACATTTAATTTCCACCTGTCTTGGATCAAAAGAGTCTGCTGCAAGACGCTTTAAGTCTCGAATGGCAACGGGTTCATCCACCTGGCACCTTCGGCAGGCATCCTCGCATTCATGGGGACAAATCCTTCCCAGCACACCCGGAAGGGGCAGCTGCTCCATTATAATTTCCAGGGATTCCTTGTATTTACCCTCTTTAACCATCTGGACATACCCCTGGACATTCAGCCCGGCAGGACATGTCAGACGGCAGGGAGCCTTATCTTTTTTCTCAATGGCATAACCCGATGGCATGGCTTGTGGATACAGCTTGAATGCAGCTTTCCTGTCCCGCAGTTCTTCGTCAAACTGGCTGGGAAGTTCCACCGGACACACTTTTGAACATTCTCCACAGGCAGTACATTTTTCAAGATCAATAAATCTTGGTTTTTCTTTTACTTTTACGGTAAAAGCCCCTTCTTCTCCTGTGACATCTTCAATTTCCGTCATGGTCATCAATTCGATATTGAGATGACGTCCTGCCTCAACAAGTTTTGGAGAGATGATACACATTGAGCAATCGTTTGTAGGAAAGGTTTTGTCCAGCTGCGCCATTGTGCCGCCTATGGCTGTATTTTTATCCACAAGATATACAAAATACCCTGAATCTGCCAGATCCAGTGATGCCTGGATACCTGCTATGCCGGCACCGACTACCATTACCGAGCCTTTACCTTTTCTGGTCCCTTTTTCAACCATTTGGATCCCTCCTTTTTATAATCCCACGTTGACCAGATCAGGCCCGAGATAGGTTCGTTCAGTTTCAGCAAGCACACCCATGGCAAGGCATAGGATCGTCCATAGATGAACCACATGGTAATTGCCGCCATAATGTTCACCAATGTCTTCAATCTGACCGTGGCAATTGTGACAGGGTGCAATCACGTAAGTTGCACCAGTTGCCATGATCTGGTTGAATTTTACTTTTCCATAGGCTCTTCTCTGGTCGGGAAACCCGGCCTGAAGGGCTCCGCCACCACCTCCGCAGCAATAATTGTTATCCCGGTTAGGGACAGTATCAATGAAGTTCTCCTCTCCCACAACGGTTTTGATGACAAACCTCAAGTCATCCACAATTTTATTAGACCCGCTTTTTCTTCCGATATTACAGGGATCCTGCACTGTAAATTTGGCTTTAATATCCTTGTTCCAGTCAGCGTTTACTTTCAGTTTACCCTCTTTTATCCACTGGGCATAAAGTTCAATTATGGTTATCAGTTCAAACTTGTGGGGAATCTTAAATTTTCGCAATCCTTCCAGGATCGCAAAATATGAGTGCCCTCACTCCGTATTAACCACAAGGGGACTTTTTAAATTATTGTCCACATGGTGAACAAACTCCTCTATAATATATTTCCATCCCTCATTATCGGCCATGAACATGCAGTAGTTCTCTCCGGCCCACATAACCGAAGGATAGGTCCAGTCTGCACCAACCATATGAAGAATTTTCCATAAAGGGCCCATTTCTTCGGGTTCTGTCACAGGTTCCCTGGAATTCTGATTCACCACCATTGTGGCACCGACCCTATCCAAAGTGACTTGGAGATCCTCAAATCCAAGATGCTCTTCCCGGATTTCCTCGGCTACATCAAGTATAGTGAATTCAAAATCATCCTTCTGGGCTCCCATGGCACTGCCAGTTCTGATATGCTGATCACAGGAACCCAATATCCCCTTAGGTCGTTTTTCCCTGGGAACACTGCCGCGTAAATTAAAAATCAGTGCCGGGATATTAATCTTCATGGGGCAGGCTGCCGAGCATCGTCCGCACATGCTGCAGACCCATTTCCAGTCTGTCTTGAGAACTTCATAATCCATCCCCAAGTTCAACATGCGAATGAGCTTTCTGGGATCCATGCCTAACAATTCCGAGGCTGCACACCCTCCCGTACAGGTTCCGCAAGTCAGACAAAGATCAAAGTTCGCGTCAGGTACCTTTTCCAGGACTTCATCTTTAAATTCTATATCAAGTTCATCAATCTTAATCGCCTCTGCCATTTTAAAATTCTCCCTTATCTCAATTTGGCTGCATTCAGATAGTCCACCAGATTATCGACACCGCCGATGGTAATAATATGAACCCCCTGGCAAATATCTTTCAGGCTGTTAACAGTATCGGCAAAAAGCTCCATGCTTGCCTTTTTTTTATTCGGGGCTTTCATCAGCTTCTGGATGACCCATTCAGGTACAAGTCCGGATTTAAAATGGCGGTTCAAAAATTTACCCATCCCTGCTGTTCTCAAAATCATGACTTCAGCAATGACAGGGACTTTAAAAGGCTCAACCTGCTTCATGAACCTGGCAAACTGGTCAACATCAAAAATAGGCGTCGTCAAAAAATATCCAGTACCCACATTCATCATATCTTCCATTTCTTCCATGCCGCGCTTTGGCATGTTTTTCCCCCAGGGTGTTTCAACCCCTGAACCCAGGACAAATTCAACCTTGCTGCCAAGCTCTTTTCCTTCAATGGTAACCCCTTGTTTCAAATGATCCATCACAGACGCCAATTTTCCTGAATCAACATGGAAGAACATTGATTCCTGGAGCGTATCCCCGGAAATCCTGTAATCCTCTGTAAATACCAGAAGATTTTCAACACCTGTCTCATGGGCAAGTGTCAAATCCTTTTGCAATTGAAATCGATTTTTATCTCTTGTGGTGGTCTGGTAAATCGCGTTCAGATTATTCTTTTTAAGAAGGCCACATGTTTTGATGGTATCGCTCACAACTCCCTCGAACTCTATTTCCGAGACAGACACACCATCCACACGGCCTTTTACCCTGCCAAGGCTTTCAATAATCGCCTCGGGTTCCTCATCACCGAGAGGTACCTGCACTTCCGACGTCACAACAAATCTCTTTTTTTCCAAAGATTCTTTTAAATTCATGATCTGCCTCCTTCCTCTTTTAATCCGAGTAGTTTGGCCACTTCATCCTTGAGCTTTGACAGAGGCAATGGCTTTGAAAAACAAACATCCGCACCATTCGCTTTCATCTGCGCGAACTTATCATCATCCAGGTATGCAGATAAGACGATAATTTTAGTATTTTTTGTTTTTTCGTTTGCCTTGATCTTTTTACAGACCTCATACCCTTTGATATCTGGCATCATTATGTCCAGAATCAAAAGGTCAGGTTTAAAATGATTTACCTGGAGCCCGGCCTCAAAACCGTCCGAGGCTGAAAGCACCTCATAGTCAAATTCATCCTCCTCTAACGCCTGTACAATTGACTCAACAATGATCATGTCATCATCAACCACAAGAATTTTTTTTCGGGCGCTTTCATCTTTTTCTTCAGGGATCGGGATTCCCTGACTTCTCATAAAGGTTTCAAGATCAGACTTTTTTATCCTGCGATGTCCGCCAACTGTGCGATACGCCTTAATGTGTCCGGCTTCCACCCAGTTTATAATGGTCTTAGACGAAACATTACAGTATTTGCATGCAGTGAATACAGTCAAAGTGTCTTCCATAGCACCTCCTTATTTAGAGATTTTATTAGTTTAGTTATTATAGTTATTTCATAAAATTTACTTTGTCAAGCATTTATTTTAAAAATATAATATCTATAATAAAGCGAATATCTCTCTCGGGATATCGGGCCTTCTTCCATTACAAAGGAGTTGCCATATCCCATAGTCAAAAAAACAATCAGGGCCTGCAAAATTTTATTTTTGCAGG
>JAHJDU010000303.1 GCA_018812385.1 Pseudomonadota bacterium | reverse complement strand
TTTGTCCTTGGGAAAAATGGTTGTCACCTGACCTGCAACCCCTGCAATGGCGCCGGATACAATGGGAATGGATACTTTCTGGGCTGCCTTTTGCAACAAAAATCTTGTATCTATGGAATCCAGGCAGTCCATGACCACATCTGCATCTTTTATCCGTTCATACATATTGGATTCATCCACATATTCAACCAGATGCTTTACAATCACCTCAGAATTGATGGCATTTACCCTGTTTTTTGCAGCTTGTGCCTTGGGAAACCCTATCAGATGTTCTTCACTTAACAATTGCCGGTTTAAATTGCTGGCTTCAAATACATCCCCATCAATCAGGGTTAAATGACCGATCCCGACCCTTGCCAGCATCTCGCAGACGCTTCCGCCAAGACCGCCCAGCCCTATGACAACAACTTTTGATGTGCCAAGGGTCTTTTGCTCCTCAAGGGAAAGGGTATTAAAATTTCTATCATATCGTTCTTCTATTTTTAAGGTTCCCATGGTCTATCCACCTCCAACCGGGGGAAAAAGCCCTACCCTGTCATTGTTTTTCAATTGATATGACCTGTTTTGTTTCTTCCCATTAATAAAAATTAATTTTACCAGTTCTTTGGGAATACCAACATCTAAAATAAGTTTCTCCACAGTAGTTTCTTCGGGTACTTCAAGGCATTCGCCATCTTCTGGTTGATATTTGGATAAAGTTACAAACAGCTTTAAGTCTATTTTTATCATTTTTTTTAAGTTTACACTTTTTAGTTCTGCTGTTATTAAGATGATACTTTATATTACATAAGTTGATCATTTTGTACATAAATTTAATGAAAACGAAAAAATCATGGGACAAGAAAAAAAAGAACCTCTTACCATACAACAACTCGCCCAGGACCTGGCAACCTTTGCCATTGACAGAACAGACATAAAAGAACTTTTGACAACTATACAAGAGAACAGCAATTTAAATCTGATCACAATTGAATATGAACTTCAGATTTTAAAAATCCTGAGTGTTGGCTGGGGTATATCCTTTTTCATGCCGGCCTCAGATAAAAACAAAGAACCATTAACCCAAATATTCTGGGAGTATATCAGGGAAACATCAAATAACATCTCAACACTTACTAAGACCGCCACAGGTCAAAGTATTGATTATTTTGACATCTTAAAAAAACGTCAGGATACCTACCTTACAATCATGCAAAAAAATCCCGATGAGATCCAAAATCCTGCCAATATCATAGGACCGGCTTTTGCCCTGGCCTGTGATAATGGCAATGATGCCTTTGTTACTTTAATCGGCACCAAAATGTTTACCCTGACCTTAGGGGCTGTAAAAGAATATTTAAACATGATGAAAATTGATGATATAACCCTTAATTGATTTTATTATGCAGGAGCCTTTTAATGAAAAAAAACTTGAACAATTTATTAACCAGGCTTTAAAGGAAGTTATACAGAAAACACTGGCCTTTTAAATATTGCCACATTCCTTGTCACTGACAATAAAATTTAAAAAAAATAGTTAACAAACCATTTAGCGGAAATGCCAGGATTGGCATTTCCGCTAAATAGAGCGATTCGTGACCATTTGTCGGATTTGGCAATATTGCCAAATCCGACAAATACTAATTTATCCGGGAATTAAAATTTGATTTTCCTGTTTTAGCTGTTGAAATATATTAGAGACATTATTTTTTTGATTAAACGACATTCTTCGGCATGGCTTTGTTCAACGCCCCGGTTTAGGCAGGGCACAGCAGGAATGCAATCCTTTTAAATCTGTCAAAATGTGATTTATATATTAAACTCTATCCTGGATAATGCAAAAGTGAGCCTTCCCCAGCTGACGGTATCGTGCTATTTACTCAAAATGCCAGGATTGGCAAAAAGCGTAAATAGCGATTTATTGAAAGGTTTTACAGTCCCGCAGGTTGCGCAAAAGCACGCCTGGCCTGAACCCCTGGTTTGGTCACAGGCTCTGGTAAATACGGATGATTTTAACCGGTTCAAGGCACTTCAATGGGGAATCTGGACATGAAATCTCTGTAATTTCATGGATTACGATAACCGATTCAGTGATTAACTGCCCGATAGTTTTCCTGCACAATTGACAGCACACATCCTTTTTTAAAAGAAAATATCCCAAAAAAACCAGGATTGCGGTTATTTCCAAGAATTAAGTGCAGTGCGGGCTGTGTTTTTCATATATTATAAAAATTATTGTAGAGAAATGGCCGGGCATAAGGCCCATGGCTTATATAATTGAATTGAAATTTTAAAATTGGAAAAAGGTCATACACTATATATGGGGGTGCCTAAAATTTATCTGTACTGAGCACTACGAATGCAGTCACCGGACCTCCGGCAAAGCCGGAGGCTTGTATTGTGAACCGCTCAAAGCGGTCATAAAACCATGAATCACCTAAAGGTGATCAAAACAGTTTCAGCTAGTCGATGATTAGATAGAGCCTCCTATAGACCTCTTCATGTTTCTTGATGTATTCCTTTACCGTTTCTTCATCTCGGTCAAATGTTGATACAAAATGATCCCGGGCCAAAAAATTTTAACCTATAAAATTGTGCCGTCGCCCTGCATACGTTCTGACAATATGTATTGCCCTTTTCCCTTTAATATAGCTGACAACCTGAGATACTGCATATTTCGGAAAGATTGATACCAATAGATAGACATGATCTCCCATAAGATGCCCTTCTATTATATTTGATTCTTTATTGCAGACTTTTGTATATTCCCGGAATTGTCAAACTCCGGGAGTCTCCCAGCTGAATTCGTATAACGACATCTGGGCATTAAGTATATGATGACTCCCAAAAAAACCACTGAATTTGCACCTCGTGGCGCTCCATGCGATTACCCTGGCTTACAATTATAAAAAACTTACTATATCTTCTAATGATTTTCGCATATTTAAAATAAGAGTTTCTTTTACCTCGATTATGTGCCTGGTAAGAAGTTTTTTTGCGGCTTTCGCATCTTGTTTTTTTAAATGTTCAAGTATTTTTTTGTGGTGGGATAAAAAATTTTTCCTTGGGGAATTGTAAAGTATGGTTTCCCTATTTTTAAGATAAAGTAATTCAAATAGATTCTTAACTATATTTGCGCCTGATTTTCCTATGGATATGGCAGCCATGGTGGTGTGAAAGTCAATATCTGCCAGTAATATTAGGTTCAGGTTATTGGATTCAAGTCCTTTTTGGAAATCATCAAGGGCGTTGTCTAACTTTTTCCAGCCGGCCGGATCTATCCTCACCAGGATATTCTCCAAGCAGAAAGGTTCAATGGCAAGCCTTAAATTAAAAATCTCTTCAACTTGTTCAATCGTATTTTTTTTAAGTTTATACCCCTGATTGGGGACATGGCTTAAGAAGCCTTGATAATGAAGTAATTTAAGAGCTTGAATAACCGGTGTCTGGCTCATGCCAAGCATTTCTCCAAGATTTCTTGAATTAAGCTGCTGTCCGGGCAAAATTTCATTTTTAAAAAAAAGGTCCTGTATTGCCCTGTATGCCTTCATTGTG
>JAHJDU010000302.1 GCA_018812385.1 Pseudomonadota bacterium | reverse complement strand
CTCGACACGGTAGAAGTCAGCGGTTCAAGTCCGCTCGTGCCTACCATAAAAAATAAAAGGATTTAACTTGAATAAAGGTTAAATCCTTTTTTAATTTCTTATTCATACATAGAATAAATAAAGTCTTTATCTTTTTCATTGATATTTTCAATTTCAGGGCAGGGGTGATTCCTCCATCCTCTATGGTGAAAGTCCTGGCCATCAGTTTGAATTTTTTTTAGCTAAAACACAATCATTATGATATGGTTAATCTGTTGATAGAATCAGGGGAATAAAAAACAAAGGGGGAATAAAAGTGAAATATGGATGGATGATTTTGCTTTTCTTTTTATTCTTCCCTGGTTGTGGAGAAGATGGATCTGCCATTAAAGTGGATTTAACTAAAAAAGAAATGGTTATCCTTAAAGAGGAACCTGATGTTATCACTTATGCCTATCTTCCCCAATATTCCCATACCGTATCTCACACCCGACATCATTCTCTTATTCAGTATTTACGAAAAGAGACAGGGCTGAATATCAAACAGATATTTCCAGATACCTTTGATGAGCACATGAAAATGGTGGGCCAGAAAAAAATTGATATTTCCTTTTCCAATCCTTTTATTTATGTAAAAATTGCCCGGGAATATGGGGCAACCGCCTTTGCCAGGATTGTGGAAATGGACGGCAAAGATAAGTTCAGGGGACAGATTATCTGCAGGGCGGATAATGCATCTATCAAAACTTTGCAGGATTGTCGTAACAAAAGATGGATCGCCGTCGATTCAACATCAGCCGGCGGATATCTTTATCCTTTGGGCCATTTTATTGACAATGGCATTACAAAAAAGGACTTTAAAGAGATTGCCTTTGCACCGGGTCCTGGCGGAAAACAGGAAAAAGTTATCCTTTCAGTTTATGCTGGCAAATATGATATCGGAACCATCCGGGAAGGCGCCCTGGCTGTTGTGTCAGATAAAATTAATATCAATAAGATACGGATCATTTCAATGAGTGTTCCCTATCCTGGATGGGTATATGCCACCAGGAAAAACCTGGATAAAAACATCGTGGAAAAATTAAAACAGGCCTTTGAAAAACTTGATTTTAATTATAAGCACCATCGTGAAATATTAGAGGCTGCCAATTTTATTAAAGTTATCAGCTCTACGGATTCGGATTTTGACGATGTACGAAAATTAGCTGCTAAAGTAGGCATGACTCTTGAAGAATAAAGGAATAACAGAATAAATGAGGCTGGGATTTCGGGGCAAAATATATTTAGGTTTTTTTTCTTTGCTTCTGATCCAGGGCCTTGTTATTTTCTTCTGGGCCAGCCAGGTCATGAAAGAATCCATGCTGGAAGAAATAAAAAATCGAGGGATTTCAATAGGAATAAACCTTTCCTCCCGTATGGTGGAACCTATACTGGCCATGGATTTTTTAAGAATGAAGGTTCTGGTGGATGAAACAGTAGAATTAGGCGATGATTTATTTTATACCTTTGTCCTGGACAGGGAAGGCAATCCTCTCATTCATACATTTAAAGAGGGATTCCCAATAGCCCTCAAGACAGCAAATACTGTTCTGGATAACCAGAAAGTGTCTATACAGCTTCTGGATACTGGGGATCAATTGATCTATGATTATGCTGTGCCTGTGTTTATTAATGATAATCGATTGGGAACCCTGAGACTGGGCATTTTTCAAACACGGGCGGAAAAAGCCGTTAATAAAATTCTAATTTCTGTTATTATAACCATTATTTTGGCAATATTTGTTGCTGGTATTGTCGGCACCCTGCTGCTCAATCCTGTGACAAGGAGTATCAAAAGGCTTCATGACTCCTCAGAACAGGCATTGAAGGGGAACCTTGATGTCAAAACTGCACCGATGTTGAAAAAGAACTGCTGGGATCTTATGCAATGCAATCAGAAAGAATGCCCGGCATATAAAAATTATCATCACCGATGCTGGTACATGGCGGGTACCCTTTGTTCAACCTGTGTTGAAGGCGAATACGCCAAAAAAATAGACTCCTGCCAGCAATGCCAGGTTTACAAACAATGTTCAGGAGATGAAATTCAGAGCCTGGCAGAAAGCTTTGATGCCATGACCCTGTCTTTGAATGGTAATTTGTCTGATCTGAAAAGTGCTGAAAGTATTTTAAATGAACAAAAAACTCTGCTCCAGACAATTTTGGACGCAATACCGGATTTCATATCCCTACAGGATCATGAAGGCCGTTATATCTCGGTGAACAGGGCTTTTTGTGAAATGTTGAATAAAAACAAGGAAGAGATTGTCGGAAAGGGAAATGATGATTTATTTTTCGGGATACAGGCAGAACTGTATAACAAAGAAGATAAAACTATTCTTAAAACAAGAATCCCCCTTATTAAAGAAAATAGAGTGGCAGGTTCAAAAGGATCAAGGTGGCTGCATGTGGTAAAAATTCCTGTTTTGGAAACAAAAAACCATGTCAAGGGTCTTGTGTGCAGCGGCAGAGATATTACCGAGCTTAAACTCGTTCAAGAACAGCTTACCCATGCTCAGAAAATGGAATCCGTCGGCCGTCTGGCCGCCGGCGTTGCCCATGAAATCAACACCCCCCTTGGTATTATCCTTGGATATGCCCAGCTTTTGCTTGAAGATGTTGAAAAGGACGGGCAGGTTTATAAAGATGTAGCAACCATTGCCAGGCAGACAAAAATTTGCTCCAAAATTGTTGCAGACCTTTTAAATTTTTCCCGTTCCAGTCAAAGAAATATAACAAAATTTAATATTAATAACGCCATCAAAGAAGTCCTTTCCATGGTTGAACATACATTCAGTCTTAACCATGTTATTATTAAACATGAGTATGATAAAATGCCTTTATTAATGAAAGGGGACAAAGAAAAACTAAAGCAGGTATTTATCAATCTTTTAAGCAATGCCTTTGATGCCATTAAAGAAAATGGCAGAATACTTGTCAAAACCGAACCTGGAAAACTTCAAAATGAGATAAAAATATCCATATCAGATACGGGTTGTGGAATTTCCAAAGATAATATAAAAAAGATATTTGAACCATTTTACACCACAAAAGGCCCGGATCAGGGAACCGGGCTAGGGTTATCGATTACATTTGGTATTATAAAAGAACATAACGGAACCATTAAAGTCTATTCTCCTCCGTTATCAGGTAAGAAAGAAGATGGGGGAACACAATTTATTGTTGAGTTGCCCTCTGGCTTAAATAGGAAAAAAGGGAAATTAAATGGCGAACATTCTCGTACTGGATGATGTACTGGATGCAGCTAACCTGGTTAAACGGATTCTCGAGAGAAAAGGGCATAGGGTTACTCCTTTTACGGAAGAAGAAGAAGCCATTTTGTTTGTGGATTCCAATGAGGTTGACCTGGCTATTCTGGATATCAAATTAAAAAAAATGAGTGGCGTTGAAGTCCTGGAAGAATTAAAAAAAAGGTCGCCATCCATTCGGGTGATAATGCTGACGGGCTACCCGACCATGGAAACTGCCAGGGAGTGTTTAAAGCTGGGCGCCAGTGAATACTGTGTGAAACCCATTGATAAGGATGAACTTGAAGAAAAGGTGGAGCATGTTCTTAAAAATTCATAAAATCCGGACTGCAAAGAACCTTAGGATAAATCTTTTCAGATTTTCAGCGCAATAAAAAAAATGCGGCGCAATGTTTTTATTGCACAAGATTTTTTTGGTATTTTTGCATATTAAATTAATAAAACCCTTATCGAGATAGGATTTTCAGGTGTTTTACAAAATCAGACTAACAAAAGGAAATTTTAAGGTGGATAACCCAGATATGCTCATCTTAATAATTTATAAATATTGCAAATAATAATATTCCAATAAATTTCAAGTGGTTAGATTTTTAATTGCGTTCATATTTGTGATGCTTAAAAAGAATGGCACATTTATGGCTATATAGGTGTCTGGAATGTTGTAGAAATATTAGCTTGCTAAAGGAGGCAATAAATTATGAATAAAGAAGTTTTCAGTTTATGTTTTATGTGTTCTGTCAGGTGCCCTATTAAGGTTACTGTAAAGGATGGGCATGTAGACTGGATAGAAGGCAATCAACATGTGCCAGGTATAGACGGCAGTCTGTGTCCCAGAGGGTCAGCCGGCAAATCCCTGCTCTATGATGATCAGAGACTGCAGTCCCCGCTCATCAGGGTAGGTGAACGCGGGTCAGGAAACTGGAGAAAAGCGTCCTGGGAGGAAGCCATTGATTATGTCGGAACCCAGCTAAAAGATATCATTGATAAACATGGGGGCCATAGTGTTGCGCTGTGTGAAAGGGCCCAGCTTGCAACCCATGTAAGTAAAACCTTTTTAAAAGCGATAAAATCCCCCAATCATTTTACCCATGATGCCCTTTGTAAGGGGTCAGTCAATACTGCCTGCCGTTCTTTATTCGGATATACGGACGGTCAGATTGGGATCAATTACGGCAATACAAAACATATTGTTCTTTACGGCAGAAATATTTTTGAATCCCTGGCCCTAAAGGAAGTCAACACCCTGATGGATGCATTGGAAAAGGGTGCAAAGTTAACTTATATCGATCCCAGGGTAAATGTCACGGCTTCCAAATCCCATCGGTACTGGATGATAAGGCCGGGAACGGATCTGGCATTAAATTATGCCCTGATGCATGTCATTTTAAAAGAAAGACTCTATGACGCAGGCTTTGTTTCAAAATGGGTCCATGGATTGAACGAACTCCAGGATTTTGTTGAAGAACTTACACCTGAGTGGGCTGAAGCTGAGACGGGGATTGCCGCAGAAGAGATTATCAGCCTTGCAAGGGAAGTCAGCAAAGACAAGCCCTCCGTAATCTTTCACTTTGGATACCGAGGGGCCAACCATACCAATGAAATTTATATACGTCGCTCTATGTTGATACTTAATGCGCTTATGGGCAGTGTGGAAGCAAAAGGCGGTATTTTCTTTAAAAAGGG
>JAHJDU010000301.1 GCA_018812385.1 Pseudomonadota bacterium | reverse complement strand
CTCTTTTACAATGCTTTTTTCAGTTTTATCCAGGCTGAGTTCATGAGGAATCGAAAGTACCATAAACCCATAGTTCTTATCCTCATGGGTAAGTCTTACAGCCATGGAAGCCCTGCCGGAATAATTTTTTGAAAACGTGCATTCAGCGCATTCTTTGACTGGATTTGCCACACAGAAAACTTCTTCCGATTCAAGAGTTTTTTTTATGCAACGTGTAAACTCTCTGTTTTCAAGCTTAGTTCGCATTTTATCAAAGTGGGTAGCAAATCCTGACTGGGCGATCATCAGGACATTGTTGTCCTCATCCAGCAAACCGATCCAGGCATTGTAATAGCCTCTTTTCTTAACCAGGATACTGCAGATACCGTTTATCAGTTCTTGTTTATCATTCTGGGTTACAAGAAGCCTGCCAACATCTCTTAACGACATCAATACAAGATTTAAATGCTTGATTTTCTTTATTTCATGGTCATTGTTCACGAGCCACCCCAATGTAATGGATTACTCCACAATACCCAATACTTCAACTTCAAAAATCAAGGTGGCTCCCGGCTTTATGAGAGACCCTGCTCCTCTGTCTCCATATGCCAGTCCAGGCGGGATATACAATTCCCACTTTGATCCCACCTTCATCATCTGCAGGGCTTCAATCCAGCCCTGAATCACACCGCCCACCTGAAATGCTGCAGGCTTGCCCCGGCGATAGGAAGAATCAAACTCTGTGCCGTCAATAAGCGTGCCTTTATAGTGACACTCTACAGTATCCGTTGCCTTTGGCAAAGGACCTTCTCCCTCAATAATAATTTTATATTGAAGCCCGGATGAAAGGGTTACAACATTTTCCTTTTTCTTGTTTTCATCTAAAAACTTAAACCCTTCTTCTCTGTTTACTTTGGCTTCCATTTTAATCCTCTCCATTTGTTTTTGTCTTGCCAGTCGCTGATAAGACATCAGAATCTCTTCTAATTTTTCTTGAGTCAGTTTAGGCTGTTTTTCATGCCTGTCCATGGCCCCCATCATAAAAAACGCAGGATCAAGTTCAAAATTTTCTTTTAGTTTATCAAAAATATCATATCCAAGGGCATAACTGATCTGCTTTTCAAGATCTGCCTTCTCAATAACTTGTTTCTCTTCAGCTGCCAAACATTCAAAACATACAAAAAAAACCATTATAAGCGTTAAAACCCATTTTTTCGTGCTTTGCATTAAAAATCTCCCCAGAATATTTTATTATAATTCACAGCCTGTTGTATCAAAATACCAGAATAAAAGGATGTTTACAATCTTTAATAAGCTATAGAGGCATGATAGAACGGCTATAAGTGTTTTTACTAAATCTGTGGAACCTGCAATATCTTTCGATAAATTTTCATTATATCTCCTTGGTTATAAATAATTTGTTCTAGTCTTGACTGAGAATTCATATCTGTTAAAATCATTAGTTCAATGAATAGCTTTGATACAAACAATTAAAAATAAATCAAAAAACGACAATAATGGAGAAATAATGAAAACAGCTTTTGTAGATGGTCGGGTATTTGTGGGCAATGGCAAGGTATTGGAACATGCCACAGTGCTTGTGAAAGATGACAAAATTGTCAGCATCAGCGATTCATTCTCAGGGCTTTCGGAAGATACACATAAAATTCCCATGGGTGATGCCACCCTTTTTCCAGGATTTATTGACTGCCATGTTCATCTGGTCATGTCAGGCAGCCCTGATCCCATTGGAGCCCTGGCCGGTGAATCAGCCGTAATCACAACCATAAAAGCTGTAAAGAATGCCCAGAAAACTTTGGAGGCAGGCATTACCACGGTCCGGGATATGGGGGGAAAAGACGGCATTGATCTGGAGCTGAAAAAGGCCATTGAATCCGGCTTGATCAAAGGACCCAGGGTGTTGGCATCAGGTCGTCTGATTTGCATGACCGGAGGCCATGGATGGCCCGTCGGCCGGGAGGCGGACGGACCTGATGAAGTCAGGCGTGCCGCCCGGGAGCAGATTAAAGCAGGAGCAGACCAGGTTAAATTCATGGCTACAGGCGGTGTTCTGACAGCTGCCGTTGAGCCGGGCAGTGCCCAGCTCACATATGAGGAAATGAAGGCAGGTATTGAAGAGGCCCACAAGGCAGGAAAAAAGACGGCTACCCATGCCATGGGAAGCCAGGGGATTCTGGATGCACTCCATGCAGGCATTGATTCCATTGAGCATGGGATTTATCTCACAGATGAAATTATTTCCTTTATGAAAAAAAACTCAGTATTTTTTGTCCCAACCATAGCAGCCTTGTACCATATCGGGAAAATGGGAATTGCCGCTGGTATCCCGGCCTGGGCCGTTGAAAAAAATAATATTGTTGCCCCCCACCACAAAGAGAGCGTTAAAAAAGCTCATAAGGCCGGTGTTGCCATTGCCATGGGTACGGATGCAGGAACCCCGTTTAATTATCACGGGAAAAACCTCATGGAAATCCCCTTGCTGGTCAGGCATGGATTGTCTCCCATGGAAGCCTTGATAGCCGCAACCAGTACTGCATCCCAGGTGCTTGGCCTGGAAAATATTATTGGCACCATTGAACCCGGCAAAATAGCTGATCTGGTCCTGGTGAGAAATAACCCCCTGGAAGATATAAACATATTGAATGAAAGCGATGCGATCACCCGGGTCATGAAGGGCGGTCAATTCATAGAGGATAAATCATAAAAAACTGTTTTACAAAAGGAGATGTAAAGATGAAAAAAAGAGAGAGATCAAAACATTTTAAACAGCTTTTTACCTGTGTTGCCATTATCGTCATGGCGGTTTTTTTTCTGGTACCCGTGTCAGGTGCTGCCCAGATCAAGGAATTGAAAATCGGAATCGGGGTGGATGCAGACACCCTGAATCCCCAGGAACAGACCACAACCCTGTTCCAGAATATCTGTGACCTGGTTTATGACAATATGTATTTTCAGGACCCGGACGGTACTCTTCACCCCAGGCTTCTCGCCAAACACACGGTGTCAGAAGATGGCCTGACCTGGATCATGCACCTTCAAAAAGGAGTTCAATTCAGCGATGGTAGTGCATTTAACGCTGATGTGGTCAAACAGACCTGGGACAGGATTCTGGACCCTAAAATGCGGGTTCCGTTGCGGTTTGCCGTATCCATGGTAAAAGAATGTGTAAAGATTGATGATTACACTGTACAATTGAACCTTAAGTATGCCTTTGCCCCTCTGGATGGCAGCTTGTCCATGGCCCTTGTATCTCCCATCAGTCCGGCAGCTTTGGAAAAATATGGTGAGGACGTGCGCCAGCATCCGGTTGGTGCAGGCCCCTATGTGCTCAGCGAATGGGTTAAGGGAGACAGAATCGTGCTGACCCGGAATGAAAAATACTGGGGGAAAACCCCCACGGTTGACAAGATCACCTTTAAAATTGTCCCTGAAGCCACCACCCGTGAAGCCATGCTCAGAACCGGCGAAGTCGATATCTGCTACAAACCTTTGCCTTCCAATGTGGCAGCCTTGAAAGCCCTGTCCACTATCACAGTGGACATGCCCCTGGATACCAGAACCATTTTCATGGGTCTCAACTGTCAAAAAGGTGTTACCATGGATAAAAAGGTCCGCCAGGCATTCAACTATGCCGTTGACAAGAAAGCCATTGTGGACCGGATACTGTTCAATACTGCCCAGCCAATGGACGGTCCCGTATCCCCTAAACTATTCGGTTATGTTAAAATGGATCACCAATATGATTATAATCCGGAAAAAGCCAAGCAATTGTTAAAAGAAGCCAATTTTGATTTTTCAAAAACCATCAACATGAGAACCCCAAACGGCCGGTATCTATTTGACAAACAGGTTTCAGAAGTGGTCCAGGCTTATCTCCAGGCCATTGGTGTTAAGGTGGAACTTAGAACCTATGACTGGCCAACCTATACTGCAGGCTTGTTAAAACCCCTTGAAGAAACTGAATTGGAAGTCTTTCTTCTGGGCTGGGGTCCCTTGTTTCTGGATGCGGACATGGCCCTTTACGGCCAGTTTACAACAGAAGTCAATCCACCCAAGGGGCTGGGATCTGCCTTTTACAGCAATCCAGTGTATGATGAAATCATGGTAGCATCCAGAAAAGAGCTTGATACCAATAAACGCTTTGCACTGCTGAAAAAGGCATCAGAAATTATCTGGGAAGACTGCCCCTGGATCTGGCTCCATGTTGAAAAATTTGTCCTGGCTTATTCCAGCAAGATCAAAAACCTGGTGGTCACGCCAACGGAGAAATTTTATCCAACCTATATCACCATGGAATAATCAACACACATGCTCAATTTTCTGTTAAAAAGATTATTGGCCATTATTCCGGTTCTCCTGGGAATCACCCTGCTGCTTTTTTTCATGCTCAGGATGCTTCCCGGAGATCCGGCCCAGGTGCTGGCAGGCCAGATGGCCTCACCTGCGGATGTTGAAATAATCAGGGTCCAGATGGGACTGGATAAGCCAATCCATATCCAGTATGCATCCTTTTTGAACCGGTTGTTTCACCTGGATCTGGGCCTGTCGGCCCGGACCCAGAACCCGGTGATTGAAGAGATCTGGGCAAAACTTCCGAACACCGTTCTTCTTGCCCTGTGCGCCATTACCCTGGCCTGTGCCTTTGGCATCCCGGCCGGGATCATTGCAGCGGTCAGGCCCTATTCATGGGTGGATTATCTGGTGACCATTGCCTCGCTTTTCGGGATTTCCATGCCTGTGTTCTGGCTGGGGATCATGCTCATAATCGTGTTTGCCGTGATTCTGCAATGGCTTCCTGCCGGCGGCATCGGCACCTGGCAGCACCTGGTCCTGCCATCGATCACCCTTGCCTCCTTTGTGGTGGCTTTTATTGCCAGGATGACCCGGTCCTGCATGCTGGAAGTTCTGTCCCAGGATTATGTGACCACTGCCCGGTCCAAAGGGTTAAAGGAAAAGGCGATCATTATCAAGCATGCCCTTAAAAATGCGTTGATCCCCATCATCACCGTGGTGGGGCTTCAATTCGGGCTGCTCCTGGGTGGGGCTGTTTTAACAGAAACCGTGTTTGCCTGGCCAGGCCTGGGCCGGCTCATTGTCGATTCGATCCTGGCCAGGGATTATGCCATGATTCAGGGCAGTATCTTGATTTTCGGCCTGCTCTATACCCTGGTCAACCTTGTGGTTGACCTGACTTATGCTTTTGTGGATCCAAGAATTCGTTATGAATGATATTTATATAAACACAAAAAACAATGATGATGATACGGCAGAGGATATTAAATCTTCTTCCAGCCGTGGCTGGGCCAAGCTTAAGCGGAATAAAGCAGCTCTCGTGGGTGGAATTTTCCTCTTAATCTATATCGGGTGCGCACTGGGCGCACCGGTTCTGTTCAGGGGAAATCCTTCAGCCCCCAACCTGATGCATTCCCTTTCCCCCCCTGGTGCAGAGTATTTTCTGGGAACGGATGAACTGGGCCGGTCCATTCTAGGCCGCATTCTTTACGGGTCCAGGGTCTCTTTGATGATTGCCGTGGGTGTCGTGGGAGTAGGTCTTATATTCGGAGTGCCGGTCGGCCTTATCTCAGGCTATTACGGGGGAAAGACAGACTTTATCATCCAGCGATTTACGGATATGATGCTTGCTTTTCCCGGATTTTTGCTGGCCCTGGCCCTGGTGGCCATCCTGGGAGTGGGATTAAACAACACTGTGATCTCCATCGGGATCAGTATGGTGCCGATGTATATTCGACTGGTAAGGGGATGTGTTCTGATAGTAAGGGAAGAGGTCTATGTGGAAGCGGCCCGGGCAATCGGTACAAAGGACCGGCACATTATTCTTCGCCATATCCTGCCAAATGTTCTGGCCCCCATCATTGTTCAGACAAGCCTGGGTATGGGAACGGCTATTTTATTTGCTGCAGGCCTGGGTTTTTTAGGAATAGGAGTTCAGCCGCCCACGCCTGAATGGGGATCCATGCTGGGATCGGCAAGGGCCTATATGATGGGCACACCCCATGTGGCAACCTTTCCCGGAATTGCTATTTTTCTGGCAGTCTTGAGCTTTAACCTGCTGGGAGACGGCCTCAGGGATGCCTTTGACCCAAGGAGCAGGATATGAAAGCAAATTCAGACCCGCTTCTCTCCATAAAAGGGCTGAAAACCAGTTTTCATACCCATGACGGGATCATCACTGCCGTGGACGGGGTCGATTTTGATGTTTTTCCCGGAGAAACCCTGGGGCTTGTGGGGGAAAGCGGATGTGGAAAAAGCGTGACAGCCCTTTCCGTACTCAGACTTTTAAATCCTTCCATGACCACCATCCAGGGGCAAGTGGATTTTGATGGGAAAAACCTGCTCAATCTGGATCCGGAGGAAATGCGGATGATCCGGGGCAGCACTATTTCCATGATTTTCCAGGAGCCCATGACATCCTTGAATCCGATTTTAACGGTGGGGGAACAGATCGCAGAAAGCTTACGTCTCCATGAAAAACTTGACAAAAAAAAAGCCTGGGAAAAAGCAATCCATATGCTGGAAATGGTACAGATCCCTTCTCCTGAAATACGAGCCAGCCAATACCCCCATAAATTGTCCGGAGGGATGCGCCAGCGGGTCGTGATAGCCATGGCCCTGTCCTGCAATCCCCGCCTCATTTTTGCAGATGAACCCACAACCGCCCTGGATGTAACCATCCAGGCCCAGATTATCCGGCTCCTGGAGCATCTGAAAAAAGGATCAAATACATCCATTGTCCTGATCACCCATGATCTGGGGGTGGTGGCCCAGATGGCCAGCAGAGTCGTGGTCATGTATGCGGGCCGGGTGGTGGAAGAAGCGCCTGTGGTGGAATTATTCCATGATGCCAGGCATCCTTATACTAAAGGATTGTTAAAATCCATACCCATAATAACCAGAAATATAAAGACCCGGCTCAATGAGATACCCGGTATTGTGCCCAATCTTTTGCACATGCCAAAGGGATGCAGTTTCCATCCCCGGTGCAGTGAGGCCATGGACATCTGCAAAAAAGAATCACCACCCATGATCTACTTTAAAAAAAACCGTCGGGTAGCCTGCTGGCTGACATCGGATGATTATGGAGAAAACTGATCCCATGCCTGTTTTAGAAGTTGAAAATTTAAAAAAATATTACCCCGTTCGGAAAGGTTTTTTTCAAAAAATCGTAAACCATGTAAAGGCTGTTGATGGAGTGAGTTTTCATCTGAACGCGGGAGAAACGCTGGGAATAGTCGGGGAAAGCGGCTGCGGTAAGACAACAGTGGGACGATCTATTCTGAGGCTGACTCAACCTACTGCAGGAAAGGTCCTCTTTAAGGGAAATGACCTGGGTAAAATGGATAAAGAGGCCTTGAGAAAGACCAGGACATCCCTTCAGATTATTTTTCAGGACCCTTTTTCCTCCCTGAATCCCAGGATGAGCGTGGGCCAGATCATTGCCGAGCCCATTAAAAATTATGAGAATTTGCCCAAACCTGAGATCATGCAAAGGGTGGCAGAACTGATGAACCGGGTGGGACTGCGGCCGGCCCATATGGGCCGGTACCCTCATGAATTTTCCGGGGGCCAGCGCCAGCGCATCGGTATTGCGAGAGCCCTTGCCGTAAAACCAGATGTGATCATCTGTGACGAGGCTGTCTCTGCCCTGGATGTATCCATCCAGGCCCAGATCATCAATCTGCTCAAGGATCTCCAGGAAGAGATGAACCTTGCCTATTTATTTATTGCCCATGATTTAAGCGTGGTGGAGTATATTTCCCACCGGGTGGCGGTCATGTACCTGGGACGGATTGTGGAACTGGCCTCTGATCGAAAACTTTATGAAACTCCTTTACATCCCTATACAAAAGCACTGTTGTCAGCTGTTCCCATACCCGATCCCCTGAT